>CAUULH010000137.1:0-4230 GCA_963545875.1 uncultured Ethanoligenens sp. | reverse complement strand
CGCTGCAAGACGTATCCGGGGATATCCGTCTGGATTCGCTTGAGAGCCGGACGCTTTCCATCAGCTCCGTTTCCGGCGATCTCTCGTTCGGCACTCTTACCGGGACCGGGAAGGTTTCGATGGTGTCGGATGATCTGACGGCCGGTCTCGGCACGCTGAACGGTGCGCTCCAGATCTCCTGCGTCTCCGGCGATATCGACCTTTCCCTGCCGTCGGATGCTTCCGCCTATTTGAGCTTGGAAGCGTTTTCCGGTGAGATCCGTTCGGATTTTCCGCTTTCCAGTTCCGGCTCGCACCGCGAAGAAGGGCAGGTCGGCTCCGCCTCGTCCGCATCTCTCAAGATCCATTCCGTTTCCGGCGATATCACACTTTCCAAAAAATAAAAAAGCGGCGGTGCAGACGCACCGCTGTTTTTTTTGTTATGATTTACAATTTGAAGTCCTCAGGCCGAAAATCCGGCAGAGGCGGAAGCCGTTTCGGCACACGCTTGAGCGGGTCGTATCGATATTTGCGGCAGGAATAATCTGGTGAAACGATGCCTTTATGCCCGCACAGGATCCGATCGCCGCCCGCTGCCCGATGCCCGAACTGACAATTTTCACAAGCTTTGTGCGCTTTCAGCGGAAAAAGTCTCATTCCGAAATCCTTCTTTTGCGATTCTCTTCGGCTATTCTGTAAAGCGGGCCTGCCTTTGTGCGGGTCCGTTTTATAGAATAGCAGATTTTTGGCAAAAAGAAAAGCCTTTTCAGACGGTTGCCCGGGAAAGAAGGAGCATGGCGCAGGTAAAAAGCAGAGCCGCGCTGGCGGGCGCGTTGTGCATCGAGGGCGTAAAGGAGACCGCCTCGGCCATCGCGGGCACGGCCACGGGGAAAAAGTGGAACAAAAGCAGGGTAAAAAGGATGGAAAAGAGCATATGGAGCGGGCGGCTGAGCACATAGCCGCGGGCGGAAAGGCCGCTGCCCCGTACGGTATAGAGCACCTGAAAAACGACGGAGAGTCCGGACCAGCTCAAAAAGGCGGAAAGCACGATGAGCACGGCCGCACCGTTTTTCACGGCGGCGTCGCATCCGCCGGAAACTTCCAAAAAACCTTTGAGGAGCGTTTGCGCATCTTTGGCGTCAAACCCGCCGAGGCCGGGCACCCGGGCAAGAAGGCGCGCGAGCCCATCCACCAGGCCGGTAGAAAAGATCAGCGAGGAGAGCGCCGAAAAAAAGACGACGAAAGCGCTGATGCCCAGCATGCTTTCCGCCGCGCCGCTCACAGAGCCGACGAACGCGTCCGGCGCGGGGAGAAAGGCGTGCGGCCGCGATCCTTGAGAGGAAGAGAGCCGCGAGTGCTTTTTGCCGCGCCGCAGACCAAGCAGAACGCCGAGGAGAAAAGAGGCCGAAACGTGAGCCGCGTAGAGCAGGACGCCGGCTTTGGCACTGTGCAGGAGCCCCGCGCCCACCGCGCCGATAATGTAGGCCGGGCTGGAATTGACGGCAAAAGTGAGCAGCCGGTTTCCCTCGGAGCGGTCGAGCTCGCCGGTCTTCAGCAGTTCAGCGCAGGCTTTTGCCCCGACGGGATAGCCGCCGAGCACGCCGAGGGCCAAAGCCGCCGCCGACGCGCCGGGCAGGCGGAACACAAAAGCCGTGAAGCGCGAGAACAGGCGACCGAAACGCTCCGCCAGGCCGATGCGGATGATGAACGAGGAGACGGCAAGAAAAGGAAACAGCGTGGGAATAACGATCTCCGCGCAGAGAGCGAGACCGTAACGCGCGCCGGTGAGCCCGGCCTGCGGGGCAAAAAGCAGCAGAAAAAGCAGAAATACAGAGAGCGACGCGAGAAAAAAGGTGCGGAAAAGCCCGCGCGGGCGGGTAGCCTGTTTGGCTGGGGACGAAAGCAAGGGCATCTCCTCCGAAAAAGCGGAAAAGCTCCGCCTGTTTAAAATGTGCTGGCGCCGGATGACGCGCCCTTCCATGTATATGCGGCCATGAATTTTTATAGCCGAAAGGTCATAGAATTTCGAGAGGCGCGCGGAAAGCGCGCCCACGGGAAATGCGGTTCAGGCAGGAGGCGGCTCGATGGCACGCAGGCAACACAGAAGACGGCGCCCGGACTGGCGTGGGCTGCCGTCCGCCGCTCTGGAAAAAACGGCGCGCGCGATGGAGCTGCCGCCGGATCTCACCGGCGGGATGCTGCATGTGGAGCTCTCCGGGAACCGCGAGGCCGTCGTGGAAGGCAAATGCGCCATTCTCGAATACGACGAGGAGATCATCCGGCTGCGGGCCGGGAAATATACGCTGCGCTTCACCGGGCGCGGGCTTTCACTGCGCAATCTGCGCCGGGATTCCGCCATCGTGGAGGGATACATCCTTTCGGTAGAATATCTGTAAGCCTGCGCGCGGCCCGCGGGGAGGGGAACGCCTTGTTTTTGCTGCGCTTGATCCAATATGTGCTGAGCTATGTCCGTTTCCGCGCGGAAGGCGGTTCGCCGGAACGTTTTCTCAATCTTGCGGCGAAAAACGACATCGCGCTCTGGCATATCCGCATGAAAGACGGCGTATTGCATGCCTGCACGCTTTCACGCAGTTTCCGCCGCCTTCATCCTTTTGCCGTTGAGTCGGGCGTCGTCCTGTATCGGGAAGAGAAAGCAGGCCTTGCCGTACAGCTCGGACGTTTTCGCCGGCAGGCGGGCGTCGCGGCGGGGCTTTTCTGCTTTGTCGCCTTGGTGTGGTTCTTCTCCAGCTTCATCTGGGAGATCGATGTGGCCGGCAATACGTCGGTTTCCGCCGCGCAGGTACAGGACACGCTGGCCGATCTGGGGCTCAAGCCCGGAGCGTTTTCTTCTTTTTTGCAGGTGCGGTATATCCAGAACGGGCTTCTGCTCCGCATCCCGGAACTTTCGGGCGTCACCATCAACCTGCATGGCAGCACGGCTTATGTCCGGGTGCGCGAGCGCCGCTACGCGCCGGAGGTGGTGCCCGCGTCGCAGCCCTGCAACATCAAGGCTTCGCGGGACGGGCGTATTTTGCAGATGATCACCTATGAGGGCAAGCCGCTCGTCAAGGCCGGCGAAGCGGTGACGGCCGGCCAGCTCCTCATCAGCGGCATCGTGCAGGATCAGGACGGCGCGACGCGCATCCTTCACGCGCAGGGAGCGGCGCTCGCGCAGACGGCGCGCGACCTTTCCGTCACCGTGCCGCTCCGGACGACGGAGCCGCGCGAAACGGGAGTGGAAGTCAAACGGTACGCGCTCGACGTGTTCGACTATGAGGTCCCGCTGTATTTCGGCGCGCTGAAAGGCGAGTATCACCGGTATATCCGCACGCAGAACGCGGAGCTTTTCGGCGTGAAGCTTCCGATCCTTCTCGTCACGCGGACATACCGCGCCGTGCGCCCGGAAAAGGTGACCTACACGGCCGCGCAGGCGCTTTCTCAGGCGAAAAAAGAGCTCGGCGCGAAAGAAAAGGCGGAATGGTCCGGCGTGAAGCTCGTTTCGCAGACGACGTCGTCTAAAACGGAGGATTCAAACTTCACACTGACGGTCCATGCCGTCTGCGAAGAAGATATCGCGCTGACGGAAGCCATACAAATCTCCTGAATTTTAGTGATTATGATGCTATAATTCCGGCAAAAAATATGATATGATATAAAAAATAAAAGAATTGAGAACAATTTCTATGAAAATATTGGACTATTATCCTGCCGTTTTACGTGCGGGTCTCCGTTTTCCGGATAGCGGAAAAGCAATCAAATAACAAGGTGAGGAAATGACCGAAAAAACGATACGGATCGACACGCCGGATAAGATCGCGGGACTGTTCGGAAATTTTGATGAAAACATGCTGGCGGTGGAGCGCGAATACGGCGTGCAGGCGGCCAACCGTGACGGAGAACTCCGTCTGACGGGCGATGAGCAAAATGTGGACAAGGCGGCGCGCGCCGTAAACGGCCTGCTCAAGCTCCTTTCCTGCGGCGAGCAGCTCAACGAGCAGAGCGTGCAGTATGTTCTCACCTTGGTGAACGACGGAGACGACGGCAAGATCGACGATCTGGGGCGCGACTGTGTCTGCATTTCGGCGCAGGGCCGGCCCGTCAAGCCCAAAACGCTGGGGCAGAAGCAGTATGTCAAGGCGATCCAAGAAAATACCATCGTATTCGGGGTCGGGCCGGCCGGCACAGGCAAGACTTATCTCGCGGTCGCGATGGCGGTGGCCGCTTTCCGTGCCAAATCGGTCAGCCGCATCA
>CAUULH010000136.1:0-4249 GCA_963545875.1 uncultured Ethanoligenens sp. | reverse complement strand
GGCCTCGCACCCGGGCGGAAGGCCGCTTCTCCCGGCATGAAATATAAGCACTACGCCCCAAAAGCAAATGTCACCATCCTCAAAGGCCCGCTTCCGGCTTTCGCGGCTTACGCTCGCGCCCACGCGGAAAAAGACACCTACGCGCTCTGCTTCGCCGGCGAAGAAAAGGCCATCGGCCTGCCGTGCATCTGTTATGGAGATCCCGGCGACTCCGCTTCTCAGGCCCGCGGGCTTTTCGGCGCTCTGCGGGAGCTCGACGCGCGCGGTGCCGCGAGGGCTTTCGCCCGCTGCCCGGAGGAGAACGGCGTGGGCCTCGCCGTTTACAACCGGCTGCTTCGCGCCGCCGCTTTTTCCGTCGTCACGCTGTGAGGAAAGGACACTTTTCATGCTGATCTTGGGCCTCACCGGGCCGACGGGCGCCGGGAAAGGATTCGTTTCCGCACAGCTCGCAAAACTTGGGTTCGCCGTGGTGGACGCCGACCGCGCGGCGCACGACGTCATGGCGCCGGGCACGCCTCTTACAAAGGCCGTGGCGCGCGCGTTCGGCCTTTCCCTCTCAAAAGACGGCGCGCTCGACCGGCAGGCACTCGGCACCCTCGTTTTCTCCGACGCGCAAAAGCTGCGGAAGCTCGACGCCCTGACGCATCCGGTCATCCTCCGGCGGATCCAAGCGGAACTGGACGGCTTTGCCCGGAAAGGCTGCCGCGCCGCCGTAGTGGACGCGCCCGCTCTTTTTGAAAGCGGGGCGGACCGGCTCTGCGCCTGCGCCGCGGCCGTGACAGCGCCGAAAAGCGTGCGCCTCGCGCGCATCATGCAGCGCGACGGCCTGACGCGAAAAAAGGCGCTGAAACGCATCCTCGCCCAGCCGGACGACTCGTTCTATCTGTCGAAGGCGCGTTTCGTTCTGCGGAACGACGACGAGACGGACCGGCTCGAACAAGACATCCGCGCGATGGCGGACAGCCTTCTCGCGGAAGCCGGCGGAGCGGAGGCGGAACCATGCGCGAAAAAGTGAGACCGCATCGCGCTTTCATCCTGTTGGCGGTCCTGCTCGTCGCTTTGGCGCTGTTATGGGAATTCTTTTTTCAGGAGCGCTTTCTCCGGCTGGCCTACCCGGAAAAGTATCCCGCCCTCGTCCAGAAATACGCTTCTCAGAACAACCTGAGCCCGTATCTGCTGTTCGCCGTCATCCGCACGGAAAGCGGCTTCGACCCGAAAGCGCAGTCCAGTATCGGCGCGCGCGGGCTGATGCAGCTCACGCCGGATACGTTCGACTGGGCGCAGGAAAAAGCGGCGGCGGGCAGCTTGCTTTCTTCCGATAAACTCTACGACCCGGAGACGAACATCCATTACGGCGCGGTGGTGCTCTCGGCCTATCTCCGCGAATTCGGCAGCGTGGGCACGGCCGTGGCCGCCTATCACGCGGGGCGGAGCAAAGTGAAGAGCTGGCTCGCCGACCGACGTTATTCGCGCGACGGGCGCACGCTCTATTACATTCCGTTCGACGATACGCGCGCTTATGTCAAGCGGGTGCTCGAAACGGAAAAAATGTATCAGAAGATCTATTCCTCTTGAATTTACCGATAAAGAAAGAAGGAGCAGAAAATGGAAAAAAACGAACTGAAAGAAAAAAAGGACACCCTGTTTTATAAGGCACGGAATGCCGCGCGCGTCCGCACGCCGCAGCAGGCGGCGGAAGCCGACGCGTTCTGCGGGCATTACAAGAGCTTTCTGAACGAAGCCAAAATGGAGCGCGAGGCCGTCGCCTATGCCGTCCGCGAGGCTGAGGCGAGAGGTTTCGTCCCGTTCGTGAAAGACAAGGTCTACCAGCCGGGCGACCGCGTCTATTCCGTCAACCGCGGCAAAGCCGCCATCTTCACGGTGTTCGGCAGCGCGCCGATAGCCGAAGGCCTGCGCATCACCGCCGCGCATATCGATTCGCCCAGGCTCGACCTCAAGCAGAACCCGCTCTATGAGGACAACGACCTCGCGCTCTTCAAGACGCATTACTACGGCGGCATCAAAAAATATCAGTGGACGACCATTCCGCTGGCCCTGCACGGCGTCATCGTCAAAAAAGACGGCACCGTGCTCCACGTGCGTCTCGGCGAGGACGAGGGCGACCCGCTCTTCTGCGTGACCGACCTGCTGCCCCATCTCGCAAAAGACCAGATGAAAAAGCCGATGACCGAATTCAGCGCGGAAAAGCTCAACGTCATCGTGGGCAGCCGCCCGTTTGCCGACGACGAGGAGAGCGAGATGGTCAAGCTGAACATCCTCACGCTTCTCTACGAAAAATACGGCATCACGGAAGCCGATTTTCTCTCCGCCGAGCTCGCCATGGTACCCGCCTATAAAGCGGTAGACATCGGCTTTGACCGCAGTCTCATCGGCTCTTACGGCCACGACGACCGCGTGTGCGCCTACACGTCTTTCACCGCTCTGCTCGACTCGGATACGCCCGCGCACACGAGCGTTTGCGTGCTGGCGGACAAAGAGGAAATCGGCAGCGAAGGCAGCACGGGACTTCAGTCGAAGTTCCTCGCCTATTTTGCCGACGACCTCGCCAAACCGTGCGGGCTAGCGGGCCGCGACGTGCTCACGGCATCCAAATGCCTTTCGGCCGATGTGAACGCGGCTTTCGATCCGATGTATCCCGATGTGATGGATAAAGAGAACGCCAGCTTCATCAACGGCGGCGTCGTCCTCTCCAAATTTACGGGCCACGGCGGCAAATACGATACGAACGACGCCTCGGCGGAATTCACGGCGGAGATCATCCGGATGCTCGACGACCGCGACATCGTCTGGCATATGGCCGAGCTCGGCAAAGTGGACGCGGGCGGCGGCGGCACGGTGGCCAAATACATCGGCGACCTCAATGTGGACGTCATTGATGTGGGTGTGCCGGTGCTCTCCATGCACTCGCCGTTCGAGCTGGTCTCCAAACTGGACGTCTTTGAGACCTACAAAGCGTTCGCCGCCTTTTTCGCCCTCTAAAAAAACGCTCTTTTGTTCTTTTCTTTTGTCTAAAAGGCACATTGAAGCCCCTGTTCCTTTGACGTACAATAAGAAAGAAGAGGCGAATCCAATGTTAAATCAATCTTTGCAGACGTTTGCCTACAAAATGCAAAAAAACGAACTAAATGCTTCTATCCTTTACAGCCGGCTCTCCGGTATGCTCCGCGACCCGGGCGAAAAACAGAAACTGGCCAACATCGCGGACGATGAAAAACGGCACGCCGGTTATTTCGGCCGCTTTTCCGGCCGGAAAGCACATCCGAACCGCGTGATGATCTTCTTTTCGCTGATCTTATGCCGTGTGCTCGGCTATACCTTTTATATCAAATTTCTTGAAGGCACCGAGGCGCGAGGCGAGGCGGCCTATGCAAAGAACCTCGCGCTCCTGCCCGATCTTCAGAGCGTGCTGGACGACGAGGAGCGCCACGAGCAGGTCCTCATCGGCATGCTGGATGAAGAACGCCTGCGCTATGTAGGCGATATGGTGCTGGGCATGAACGATGCGCTGGTGGAGCTCACCGGCTCGCTCGCTGGCTACACGCTCGCGCTCCAGAACACCCGCACCATCGCCATGGCAGGCCTGATCACCGGCATCGCGGCCACTCTTTCGATGATGTCTTCGAGCTATCTTTCGTCGCGGGCGTCCGGCGCGCCGGACGCGATGAAATCCGGGGCTTACACCGGCGCGGCCTACGTCATCACCGTCGTGCTGCTCATCCTGCCGTATCTCCTGCTCCCCGCTTCCGCCTATATCGGAGCTCTTCTCGTCGCGCTGGCGATCACGGTCGCCATCATCGCGGCTTTCAATTTTTACGTCTCGATCGCACAGGAAAAACCGTTCCGCCGCGATTTTCTCACGATGGTCTCCATCAGTCTTGGCGTAGCCGGAATCTCTTTCATCGTGGGCCTGCTCGTCAAACAAGTGTTGGGCATCAACCTGTGAGCATCTGAATGACCGTCGTTTTTCTGGTTATCCTATAAACGGCAGAGACAGTGATCCGCTTTGCTTTCTTAAACGGGCGGATTCCGACTCTGCAAGGCTGCCCGGTCATCGGGCAGCCGTCGTTTTTCATCGGGAAACCGTTGTCTTTTCTTTTTTGTGTATTAAAAGAAGACTCGTCTTTTCTTCCTTTTCATATACTGGGTTTTATGGCGCATAGAATGGGCCCGTTCCCCTTTTGCGTGCGTTTTCCATTTTGACATCGATGCGAGGACCAGAGAATCATGA
>CAUULH010000135.1:0-4259 GCA_963545875.1 uncultured Ethanoligenens sp. | reverse complement strand
GGCTGGCGCTGTCTGTGCTGCCGCCGAAGCTGAAGTCGGGCATAGCTGTTAAAGGGCGCCGGAGAAGATCTCCGGCGCCCTTTTTGCGCGCTTTATGCGGATGGGCGCGTGTCCGCCCGGCTCGTTTTGGCAGGCCCTGCGCCGCCGCCGCGGTACAGGACGGGCAGGTTGCGCGGCGGCGGCCCTTCGAGCCGTCTGCCCTCGGCGTCGAACCGCCCGCCGTGACAGGGGCAGTCCCAGCTGTGCTCCGTTTCGTTCCAGCTCAGCGTACAGCCGAGGTGCGTGCAGGCGATGTCCAACACGGTCAGCGTGCCGTCCGGATGCCGGAAAGCGCCCGCTTTCCGTCCCTCAAAACGCACGATGCCGCCCTCGCCCGGTGCCAGCTCCTCCGCCCGGCGCTCGGCTTTTTTCGTCTTGGAGCGCAGCAGCGCGCCCATCTGCCCGGAGAGTTCTTCCACCATCGGCACGACGCCCGCGGGGCGGAACCGGAGCGGCGAATACGGCTCGCCGCGCACGCTGCTGCCGTCCGTTATCCATTCGGTGAGCACGATGCCCGCCAGCGTGCCGCCGGAAAGCCCCCACTTGTTGAACCCGGAAGCGATATACAGGTTCGAGCCCGGCGATACCGGGCCGATATAGGGCAGGCCGTCCGGCGTCTCATAGTCCTGCGCGGACCATGCCGCCCGGAGCGAGAACGGCCCGGCGATCTGTTCGGCGTATTTTTTCAGCGCTTCAAAATGCGGCCCGCTGTCGGTCTTGCCGTCGTCTCGGCCCGTGATGTTTCCGTCTCCGGCCGCGACGAGCACGTTTTTTTCGCCCTCGCGCACGGTGCGGAGGGAGCGCGCGGGGCTGTCGTCCGCGCTGATATAGCTGCCCGAGGGCCAGGCGCGCTTCGGTTCCACGGCGATGGCATAGCTTCGTCTGGGATACAGGCGCGTAAAGTAGACGCCGAAAGCGGGATACTGCGTTGCGTCGATCAGATGGTGCGCGTCGATGCACACGCCGCCCGAGCAATAGGCGCGGATCTCGCGGCCATTTCGGATGTGCGTCACGGTCGTGTGCTCAAAGATGCGTGCGCCGAGACCGGCGGCGGCATCCGCCAAGGCGCTCAGATAGCGCAGGGGATGGATGACGGCCTGCCCGAAAAGCACCGCGGCACCGACGGCCTGCGGCGGAAAATCAGGGTGCGGAACAAAGCGCGCGTCGAGTCCGACCGCCCGGAGCGTTTCCGCCTCGGCTTCCACTTTCTGCCGTTCTTTTTCCGTGCGCGCGAAAAAGAACGCGTCGCTCTCGGCAAAACCGCAGTCCCGGTCTGAATTCAGCGCGAACCGCTTGACGGATTCCACCGCTTCACGCTGGGTGCGCGCGGCTTTACCGGCCGTCTCTTTGCCCATCGCTTTGGCGATCGGCGCGTAAAATTCGCCGTGCAGGGCGCTCACTTTTCCGGTGCTGTGCCCGGTAGCGCCGCAGCCGAGCGTGCCCGCCTCGGCCAGCGCGACCGAAACGCCGGCTTTGGCCAGTTGATAGGCGCAGCTCACGCCGGTGATGCCGCCGCCGATCACCAGCACGGCGGTGCGGATCTCTTTTTCAAGCGCCGGATACAGCGTCCGGCTCTGTGTCTGTTCCCAGTAAGAAGGCATCCGGGTGCTCATTTTGCCCCACTCCAGTCGAAATTCCGATTTTTCCGAACAGTGATTAGTATGCGCAAAAAAGGGAAAAATATAGATGTGTGTTTTTCGATTTTGGAAAAGCGAATGGGAAGGATGATCGGGATGCGTGGAAAATGGCTGGCTGCTTTTTTGACGGTAGGCGTGGCGGCCGCCGGTCTCGGCGCGGGCGCGGCCCTGATGAAAAAGACAGCGAAACCGGTCCAGAAAACGGCCGTCACCAGCCGGGAAACGATGCAGGGCTTTGTCCAGGCGGCCAATGCCTGGCTGACGGCGCGGCAGAAGACGTCGGCCGTCACGTTTTTCATGGCGGATAAAGAGAACGGCTGGCGCACGGATGGGCGGAAGATCTACCGCACGTCGAACGGCGGCAGGACATGGGAAACGGCCGCCGCTTTTTCCGACGGGCAGTCGGCCCGGTTCGTAAGCGCGGACGAAGCGTTCACGCTCGCGGATTTTACCTATCAGGATGAGGAACTGACGGGCCTTTCCGTTTTTGCCACGGCGGATAAAGGAAACAGCTGGCGGCGCACGGCGCTGCCCAAAACGTTCCTGTCGTCGGATTTCCTGCGCGGCGCGGATGCTTTCGCCATGGCGGACCGCAAGAACGGCCTGCTTTTTCTGGCGGGCGACGAAGCGGCGGGCAGCCATGAATCGTCGGTGCTGGCGACGGCGGACGGCGGGCTTTCCTGGCAGCAGGCGGCGGAGGGTGTCCGCATCCCGGGCGGGCAGGTCACGCTCGCCTGTGCGGATGCTTCCCATGCGTATCTGTTCGTCAACAACGCGGCTTCGCCGGTGTTCATGCTGGCGAGCCAGGACGGCGGAAAGACCTGGAACGAGCAGGATGCCGGCATTTCCGCGCGATATACGGATGTGGCGCCGACTTATCTGCCCGTGCGCATGACGTCGTCGGAGCGCGTGGTGCTTTTCAGCACGCAGAACGGACGAAAGACCTCTTCTTCGGGAAACGGCGGCGAAACGGCGGATAGCCATATGCGCAACGTGTTCTGTACCCTCACGCCGGACGGCGCCGTCGAGAAGACGCTTGCGCAGCTCGTCACGGATATGCCGCTCGACGCCCGGAGCGTGAGTATGCCGGATGCGGATACGATCTTTGCTTTTGCGGGCACGGGCAAGACGTCCGCACTCTACCGTTTCACTCGTAAACAGGGCTGGAAACGCGTGGTGTCGTCCGCTCTGCCCGCTCAGGCGCTCCAGGTCCAGTTTCTTGACCAAAACGATGGCTTTCTTCTTCAAAGCGGTGCGTTTTTCACCACGGCAGACGGAGGAAAAACATGGAATCGCTTTTCTTTGTGAGAGAATAGAAGAAAAAGACGGAATTTTGGCCTTATTTTGCAGAATATGAAACAAAATCCTTGTAAAAGCGCGCGACTTTAGTATAATAAGACTACGAACAGCCGCCGGGTCTTCCAGAGAAAAACTAATTTTTATCTTTTTGACGGAAGGTTTGGCGTCAGTCTTTTTTGCTGTGCTATAATTGTAGAAAGAAGGCGAAACAGAAAGCCCGTTTTTTCTGGCGGGTTTTTCCCAGACAGGTGGATTATGCTCAATGAATTTTCTCGGACCGAATTGCTGATCGGGAAACCGGCGCTTTCCAGGCTGGCGGCTTCGCATGTGGCGATCTTCGGCATAGGCGGCGTGGGCGGCTATGTGGCGGAAGCCCTGGCCCGCTCGGCGGTCGGACGTTTCACGCTGGTGGACGACGACCGCATCTGCCTGACGAACATCAACCGTCAGCTCCACGCCACGCATAAGACGGTAGGCGCTTTCAAGGCGGAAGTGATGGCGGAGCGCATCCGCGATATCGATCCCGCCGCGCAGGTGGAGGTCCGCAGGGTCTTTTATACGGAGAAAACGGCGGAAGAGCTTTTCGACGCGAAATGGGACTATATCGTAGACGCGATGGATACCGTTTCCGCCAAGCTCGATCTCATTGAAAGAGCCGTAAAGCACGGCGTTCCGGTCATCAGCTGCATGGGCGCGGCCAATAAGCTCGACCCCACGCGGCTCGAAGTAGCCGATATCTATGAAACGTCCGTCTGCCCGCTCTGCAAGGTCATGCGGCACGAGCTCAGGAAGCGGGGCGTCGAGCATCTGAAAGTGGTCTATTCGCGCGAGCCGCCTATCACGCCGCACGAGACGGTGGAGACGAGCTGCCGCTATCAGTGCATCTGCCCGGCGGGCACCAAGCGCACCTGCACGGTCCGCCGCCAGATCCCCGGTAGTACGGCCATCGTGCCGCCGGTGGCGGGCTTCATCCTGGCGGGCGAAGTCATCAAAGATTTGGCGGGCATCCGTCCGGCGCGCGGCAACGAGCCGGCGTCCGGCCCCGAAACATAAAAAAAGCGCCCCGGCGTTTTGAGCCGGGGCGCGGACGCGGATTTAGGCTTTTGCTTTTTGGAGCATGAGTTTGGCGGCTTTGTTGATATCACCGCAGCCGAGCGTCAGCACCAGGTCGTGCGGGCCGGCGTGCGCGGTCACATAGTCGGAGATGGCGTCAAAATCCGGCAGGCAGATGCTGCCCGGCACTTTGGCGGCGAGGTCTTCCGAACGGATGCCGTAGGTGTTCAC
>CAUULH010000134.1:0-4264 GCA_963545875.1 uncultured Ethanoligenens sp. | reverse complement strand
GCTCGCTTTTACCGCCACAGTGAAAGGCGTGGTGCGCGACGTGCCGCCGAACTTATAGGAAGTCAGGTTGGCCGAGGTGCTCATCGACGTGATCGTATCGCTGGCGAACATGAGCGCCGACTGCGTAAAGTCGATGCTCGACATCGTCGAACTGACGTAAACGTCGTTCGTGCCGGGCTTCAAGACATATACGCCGCTGCCGGAAGGCGCGGAGTTCCCGATCTTGATGGTGGTTTCCTTACCGTCGGTCGTCGTCAGAACGAGTGTGGCCTTCGGACTTGAAAGCCCATATTGGGAGAGATCGGTGACGTTTTTTTGGATAAGGCCGCTCGCCGTCAGGCCCACGACGGATTTCATGTTGACACTGATGGTGGATTGATTGGACGGCGCTTCTTTCAGCGCGTCCACCGTGTAGGTTCCGCCGGAAAGGGAGATATGGTAAGTGCCGGTCGAATTGGTGACGGCCAGCGATTTGAACGCGGCGATTTTATAGGAGAGCAGGGTATACGTTTTGGAAGACGAGGTAGAGGAATCCGAGGAAGACGAACTGGTGGATTTGCTGCCGGGCAAAACGTTCAGCAGCACCACACAGACAGCGAGAGCCGCAACGACGCAGGCGGCCACAATGACATTGCGGACCTGTCGTGTCATTGATGACGCCTCCTCAGCCACATGGCAAGCCCAGCCGCCAGTACGACGATGGGAACCAAGAAGACGAAGATGACGACGATCGCCTGAGATTGTGCGGCGGTGATCGTCACCGTGGACGTCGTAAGGTCTTTGCCGTCCACAGTGATGGCAGGCGTGTAGCCGACGACGGTGTTGAGCGTGTTAAGCAGGATATTCGAGTTGGTCAGGCTGCTTTCCGAAAGAACGGTGGAATCGAAGAAGTTCGTGGAGCCGAGGACCAGCACGTTGGATTTCACCGGTTTGCTGTTTACCGTTTCCGACTCGCTGGCCAGATCGAACACGTCGAACGGGCCGGATTTGTCGGTCTTGTCGCTGCTTGAGGGATTAAAGCTCGTCTGAGAAGAAAGGTTGCCCGGATTCCACACTTTGGAGGTGCTCGAGGTGGCCACCAGAGAAGTCGTGGTGATGTTGTTCTGGCTGGTGAAAAGCAGCGAGAGCGGACGGCAGACACTCAGATAGGCGTGCAGGTTGCTGTTGAGGCTTCCCACATAATCGCTGTCCGTGTCGCCTTCCAGCACGTCGAAATAGCTGTCCTGATAGCGGTTGGTCTCATCGTAGACGACGCCGCTGCCCACTTTGATGCCCCATTTGGCGGCAAAAGACTCCAGGTTGGGGAGCGTGGTCTGCTGCGGGTTGAACGCCATGAAAACGGTCTTTCCGTATTTTCCGCCGTTGTAAAGGAAGTCGTCCAGCTTCTGGATGTCGTCGGCGGTGAAATCGGTCGTCGGCGCGCAGATGAGGACCATGCGGGCGTTCGAATCCATGCCGTCGGTGGCGATGGTCTTGCTCTCGATCTTATAGTTGTTCTTTTCGAGCAGATCGGTGAGGCTGGTCGCCGATGTTTCGTTGTGGCCTGCCGTCACCAGAACGGTAGGCTGATCGTTCGTCGTCACATAGCTGAGCGCGGTGTCGATCTGCTGCTCCGTGTTGTTTTCCGTATAAGTGGATTCTCCGGTGGTGCTGTCGGTGCTGGAGGTGAACAGATCGGAAGAGGAGATGTGCTTGTACTTGGACCCGCAGACCACCATGATGTCGCCTGTCTCCAGCGTTTCCGACGAGTATTTGGACGCAAAGGTCGGGTCCTTATCCAGATTGATGAAGTTCAGTTTGATCTTGGTGTTTTCTTTGGTGTATTGTTTGATCATCTGCAAAGCGGAGGCATAGCTGCCGCCGTTCGCATAGGTGGATTCTTCCGCCAGAATATCGATATCGACGGTCTTTGAGATCTTCTTGGCAAAATTGATGGATTTTGTCGTCAGCTGGTTCTGCTGAGTGTTGGTCATATCCAGGCTGAGCGTGAAACGATCGCTGAGCGAGCTTACGACTACATTGATGAGAATAACGGCTACGATGAAGATCACCGTGAAAAGCGTGGCTGTGCTGCCATAGCGGAAGCTCCGTTTGGCAAACAGAGCGGAAAGTTTTTCTTTGAACGGCTTTTTCCCTGAGTCTTTTGCCGTATTCTTTGCTTTCTTATTGAAAAAACTGAATTTACGCTTATTCTGCTCTTTTTTATCCATATCGCGATTCCCTCCTCACGCCCATCTTCTTTTTTCAAGCAGGCGTACGGTGAGGAACAGGAAAATCGCCGTCGCGCTGAGATAAAAAATGGCGTCGCTTAAATCAAAAACACCCGACGAAAAGTTTTCGTATCTCTGGAAAATAGAGATCTTGGTGACGATGGTGGAGATCGTCGTGTTGCTGATGGCGGTGGAGATGCTGTCGATGAGATACAAGAGCAGCATGATAAAGATGCTCGCGACGGCGGCGATGATCTGGTTCTCCGTGAGGCTCGAGATAAAAAGCCCGATGGAAATGAGCGCCGCTCCGAGGAAGGCCATGCCGACAAAGTTGCCTACTGTGCTCCATACGTCCAATGTGCCGATGCCCGCGAGCACCCGCGCGTAAATGACCACGATGCCGATGCCGATGCCGAAGATGGCAAGAGCAGCGAGGAATTTTCCAAACACGATGTGGGAAAGCTTGACCGGCGAGGTCAGAAGGAGCTGATCGGTCTTGCGGCCCCGTTCTTCACTCAGGAGCCGCATCGTCAGGATCGGGGTAAGGAAGACCCACACGAACAGGAGCGTGGAAAACAGGCCGCCGAGGTTCGTCGTGCTGCCGTAGACGTTCACCGTGTAGAAAAAGAAGCCCGACAGCGCGTAAAACACGGCCAGAAACACATACCCGGTCGCCGTGGTGAAATAAGAGCGGATCTCGCGTTTAAAAATAGCGCTCATTTACGGTCTCCCTCCTCGTTCTTTTCTTCTTGATGTTTCGCAGGCGCTTTGCGGTGCGCGGGCAGAACGGTATCACCTGAAGTCAGGCGCAGGAAGATGTCTTCCAATGTCATTTCACCGGTCTGCAGGGAAAGAAGCGGCCAGTTATGTTTTGCCAATACGGCAAAAAGCGGGCGGCGGATGTCGATCCCGCTTTCGCTTTCGATCTGCCAGTCGCAGCTGTCTTTTTCCCGGGTGCCGAGCGGAACACATTTCAAGATACCGTCGAGCTGTGTAACGGCTTCGCGCACGTCGTTCTCCGGGCCGGCGATGCGGGCGATGAGCCTCGGCTGGGCCGAGATCTGTTTGGAAAGGCCGACCGCCGTGTCGTTGGCGACGATCCGGCCCTGGTTGATGATGACGATGCGTTCGCATACGCTCTGCACTTCCGGCAGGATGTGGGAACTGAGGATGACGGTATGTTTGCGGCTGAGATGTTTGATGAGCGTGCGGATCTCAATGATCTGTTTGGGGTCGAGGCCCACGGTCGGCTCGTCAAGCACGAGAACGTCCGGGTTGCCGATGAGCGCCTGCGCGATGCCCACGCGCTGGCGGAAGCCTTTGGAAAGGTTCCGAATGAGACGATCCCGCACGTTCTGGATGCGCACCAGCTCGCAGATCTCGGTGAGATGCGCGTCGCGGGTGAGGCGGCATTTCTTCAGATTGAAGACGAAACGCAGATATTCCTCCACCGTCATGTCGATGTAAAGCGGCGGCATCTCCGGCAGATAGCCGATATTCTTTTTTGCTTCCAGCGGATGCTCCAGCACGTCCATCCCGTTGATCTTCACGGTTCCTTCATTCGAAGAAAGGTAACCGGTGATGATGTTCATCGTGGTGGATTTGCCTGCGCCGTTCGGACCGAGGAAGCCGAGGATCTCGCCGTCCTGGACGTCGAAACTGACATCCCGGACAGCGAATTTTTCACCATATCGTTTGGTGACGTGGCTGACCTCTATCATGAAATTCCCTCCCGATTCTGATTACGGTAATTGAAAAAGGCCTCCGGGCCCACAGCTTATCTTATCATATTTCCGTACGGAAAGTGTGAATAAGTCTTTAACTCTTGACCTCATCCGGGGCCGTTACGGTAAGATGAAGTTCGCGAAGCTGAGTTTCGCTCACGGTATCCGGGCAGCCGGACATCGGTTCGGCTGCGCTCTGCACCTTCGGAAACGCGATGACGTCCTTGATGGACTCGCAGCCGAGCATGAGCATTACGAGACGGTCGAGCCCATAAGCCATGCCGCCGTGCGGCGGCGCGCCGTAGCGGAACGCCTCGGTGAGAAAGCCGA
>CAUULH010000133.1:0-4275 GCA_963545875.1 uncultured Ethanoligenens sp. | reverse complement strand
GATACGGAAAAGGGTATGGACTGGGTCGTTGAGAAGGCCAAAGAAGATTTTCTGGCCCTGCAAGAGGGCGGCGTGGACGCCGTGATGTTTTCCAACGAGTTCAGCCTTCCGTATCTCACAAAAGTGGAACCGGTGACCACGGCCGCGATGGCCCGGGTGATCGGCGAGCTGAAACCGCTCATCCAGATCCCCTTCGGCGTCAATATCCTGTGGGATCCGTATGCCTCGCTTGATCTCGCCGCGGCGGTGGGCGCCTGCTTCATCCGTGAGGTGATGAGCGGCGTATACACCGGCGATCTGGGCTTCTGGAACGTGGATACGGGCTCCATCGTGCGCCATGAGCGCAAACTTGGCCTGATGGGCAGAGTCAAACTTTTGTTCAATATCTATCCGGAGTCGGCCACTTATTTGGGAAACCGGGATATCGTCGAGATCGCCCGCACCACTAATTTCAACTGCAAGCCGGATGCTATTCTGGTCAGCGGCATGACGGCTGGCGCGCCAACCAACACGCAGCTTCTCGCCAAAGTTAAAGAGGCGCTGCCGGATACGCTCGTGTTCTGCAATACGGGCTGCCGCAAGGAAACGATCGAGACCCAGCTCTCCGTGGCGGACGGCGCGGTCGTCGGCACGACGTTCAAAAAGGACGGCAAATTTGAAAACTTCACGGACAAAGCCCGCGTCAAGGATTTCATGCAGACCGTAAAAGCTTTCCGGACGTGACGGTTCACGGCCGGATAAACGATAAAGGAAGAATGACTATGTCGGAAATCGAGAAGCGCGGCCATAGAGCTTCCGATGAACTCTTATCAAAGATAAACGAATACTGGGCGGCGGCGAATTATCTTTCTGCCGGGCAGCTCTATCTGCTCGATAATCCGCTTCTGCGTGAGCCGTTGGCCCGCAGTCAGGTCAAAAAACGGATCGTTGGACATTGGGGGACCGTTCCGGGACAGAATTTTATCTATGCGCATCTGAACCGCGTCATCAAAGAATACGATCAAGATCTGATACTGATCTCCGGCCCGGGGCACGGCGGCAACTTTTTTGTCGCCAACACCTATCTTGAAGGTACCTATAGCGAAGTCTATCCGGATGTGAGCGAAGACGAGGCCGGCCTTCGCAGGCTGTTCAAGCAGTTTTCTTTTCCGGGCGGGATCTCGAGCCATGTCGCGCCGGAAACACCGGGTTCCATCCACGAAGGCGGAGAGCTTGGCTATTCGCTGGCTCACGCGTTCGGCGCCGTGATGGACAATCCCGATCTGGTGGCGGCCTGCGTCGTGGGAGACGGCGAAGCGGAGACCGGTCCGCTCGCCACTTCCTGGCAGGGCAATAAATTTTTGGACCCCGTGATAGATGGCGCCGTTCTGCCCATCCTTCACCTGAATGGATACAAGATCGCCAATCCCACGGTCCTATCGCGGATCTCTCCGGAAGAACTGAAAAAGTATCTGGAAGGGTGCGGCTGGGAGCCTTATTTCGTTGAGGGAAGCGATCCGATGACGATGCACCGGAAAATGGCCGATACGATGGATGCGGTCTTTGAAAAGATCCACGCCTGCCAGCGCCTCGCCCGCGAGACGAAAGACAGCACGCGGCCCGTTTGGCCGATGATCGTGCTACGCACGCCGAAAGGGTGGACGGGGCCGAAAATGGTGGATGGCAAACCGGTGGAAGGTTCTTTCAGGGCGCATCAGGTACCCATTCCCATGGATAAGCCGGAGCATCTCGATTTGCTTTATGCATGGCTTGAGAGCTATCATCCGGAGAAACTGTTCACCGAAGAGGGAAAACTGCGCCCCGATCTGAAGGCAATGGCGCCCGCGGGGACCCGCCGCATCGGGAGCAATCCTCACGCTAACGGCGGCCTGCTGCTCCGCGAGCTGAGAACGCCGGATTTTCGTAGATACTCGGTCTTCGTTCCTTCGCCCGGCGCGGTCGATGGACAGGATATGGTAGAGCTCGGGAAATACGTCCGCGATGTCTTCAAACAAAATCAAGACAGCCAAAACTTTCGCATCTTCGGACCGGATGAAACGGCTTCCAATCGTCTGAGCGCGGTCTTTGAGAACGAGAACCGAAACTGGAACAACAAAACGCTCCCGCAGGATGAATCTTTGGCGGCAGACGGCCGCATAATGGATTCCATGCTCAGCGAGCATATGTGCGAGGGCTGGCTGGAAGGCTACCTGCTCACGGGCAGGCACGGTTTTTTTGCTAGCTACGAGGCTTTTGCCCGAATCGTGGATTCCATGGTCGGCCAGCATGCCAAGTGGCTGAAGATCTCATCTGGCCTTCCTTGGCGTGCCAAGATCGCTTCGCTGAATCTGATCCTTTCTTCCAATGTGTGGCAGCAGGATCACAATGGCTACACGCATCAGGACCCGGGATTTTTGAACCATATCGCAGATAAAAAAGCCGCCGTGGCCCGTATCTACCTGCCGCCGGACGCCAACTGCCTGCTTGCCGTTTTCAGCCGATGCCTCAAGACCCGGAACCTTGTCAATGTGGTCGTGACTTCCAAGCATCCGCGTCCCCAGTGGCTGAACAT
Organism: uncultured Ethanoligenens sp.; assembly: GCA_963545875.1. Classification (GTDB taxonomy): domain Bacteria; phylum Bacillota; class Clostridia; order Oscillospirales; family Ethanoligenentaceae; genus Ethanoligenens. The sequence continues at coordinate 1,724 of CAUULH010000133.1, read as the reverse complement.
GGATCAGGCCGTGAAACATTGTGCCGACGGCATCGGCATCTGGACCTGGGCCGGAACGGACCGAGGAAAAGAGCCGGATGTCGTTATGGCGTGCTGCGGCGAAACACCCACGCTGGAAACACTGGCGGCCGTGATGATCTTGAGAGCAAATTTTCCTCAATTAAAGATCCGCGTCGTCAACGTGGTGGATCTGATGACGCTGGCTCCGCGGAGCCGCCATCCGCATGGGCTGACAGATGAGGAATACGACGGGCTTTTTACACGGGATAAGCCGGTCATTTTCAATTTTCATGGTTATCCGTCTTTGGTCTGCGCGCTGACGTATCCCCGCCATAACCGCGATCTTCGCGTTTACGGCTATCAGGAAGAAGGCAGTATCACAACGCCTTTCGACATGCGTGTCCAGAATGAGATCGACCGTTTCCATCTGGTGCAGGATGTCGTCTATGCGCTTCCCGAGCTTTGTGATACGGGCGCTTATCTCATCCAGGAGATGAAAGATAAGCTGACAGCGCATAAGCAATATATCGGTGAACATGGCGTAGACCTTCCGGAGATCGAAGGCTGGAGATGGGTTCCCTCACCGGTGGAAGCGGATGCACGAGCGCAAAGATCAGTTCTCGATGGCAACGGCTGATGTTTGAAACTTTTCCCTGGATAACTTAACAAAATCATACCGTTATGATATAATAGGGCCAATGACCGGGGTCCCGAAGGATCAATCGAATAAAGGAGGCGGGTGCTGTCACTGCCCGCTCTTATCAAATGCCGTTCAATGGAGAACCATTGTGCGGCATTGTTTTTTTTGATAAAAAAGAAAAAACTTTTTAAATGACTTTTTCGGTGGGCAGAATAAAAAAAGAAAGAAATGATTTTCATGGACCAAAGAGAAAATGTTTTCTGCTTTTTTATGTTTCCTTTTACGGCGGATGGGTACAATTTATCTTTTTTTGACGTGACGGTTCGAATCTGAAAAGAAAAAAGGGGGTCTTCGTTTTCAGCCGTTTTTCTTCCATATTATATAGCTCTGCCGGCGTGCGGCTCATCATACAGCAAAGAGCCGCAAAGCATGTCTTCTGCTTTTTCTCACTATATGGATGAATTTGGATATCTCCTTGTGAAAGAAAGAAAAAACTCCTAAAAATTAAAGGAAAAAGTGAAATAATATTAGCGTCTGTACCAAATATATTTATTTCAAATCCATGCCGCTGTACAAAATTGACTTTTCAAATTGTTTGTGCTAAGATACGTGAAAAGATGTGTAAACGTATTCGAAAAATGCGTTTCAGGCGGTTTGAAAGAAAGACGAAGCTTGTTTTCAACACGTTTTTTCTCCCCACGAAAAAAGACTTTCGTTTCGGTTCTCTCTTTTCTTTTGAGTCGTATGTTTGTGGCGTCCGGTCTTTGCCGGCGTTCTGCGCGGCTGGTGGGCCATGCAGAAAAGGAGTGCTCCAGATGCCGGATAAAAAGGAAAAGCCCGCTTCCTCGTATCTGTTTTCGGGATTTTCTTTTGCGTCCACTTTGATTGGCTCAGAAATCGCGGGGTATTATATAGGAGACCTGCTCGATACACGCGCTCACACCGTTTTTTTGTTTAAGCTGGTCTTGATGATCGCGGGTGTCGTTCTCAGTATAGCAGATTTGTTTTTTGTTTATAGCCGGACGAGCAGGCGGTGAATGCATGCGGCTTGAATGGAGTATCCCAGCGGGCGCGGCGGTCTTGT
>CAUULH010000132.1:0-4291 GCA_963545875.1 uncultured Ethanoligenens sp. | reverse complement strand
ATCGGCATCAGCGTCAGCAGGGCCAGCGTGCGTTTAAAAAACGGCGTGATCCAGACGGCCAGCGCGATGCAGCTCACATAGAAAAACAGATTGGCCAGCCGCGCGAAAACAAGCTGGAGATAAACGTTGTAGTGGGAACCGGCGTGAAAAAGCCCCATCAGTCCTTCGCCGAACAAAATACCGGCCGCTTGGGGCAGATAGAGGACGAACGAAAGGTATGGGTATGGATATTCCACCGAGACGGACGCGGCGGAAGCGGAGGCCGTCGTAGAAGTGCCGAGCAGGCCGGAAAGTGTCTGCAGCGACATCTGGTGGCCGGGATAAGATGTTAACGCGTTCCATTTTGAAAGGAAAGAAGCGACGTCCGGCGAAACGTAGCCCACGGCTTTGCCCGCGCTGTTCAGCGTGGGCAGAAACTGGCCGTGTGCGAGCATATAGGCGCGCGTAAAATGATTGGTCTCATCCGGCGCGGCCATAGGCGGCGTCAAAAAGACAAAAACGACCCCGAATGCCAGCGCGAACACGGCAAATAAAAGCTCGTAACGTACAGAAGCTTCGGGCGGGATGTACGATTCGGATTTTCCGAAAAGCCGGCCGTCAAGCTGATAAAAACGGCTCTCGATCTCTTCTTTGAAAGCGGCGATGAATAGAACGACAGCACTCACAGCGATCAAAAAGGGCGGAAAAACGAAAGTTGTCTGCGCGCCGTTTAGGAAACGGTATTCGATCCAGTGGATATTACAGATGAATAGGTCGATACAAGCGAGGATGGCGGCGCAGATAAAAAGCCGCCGCAGACGGACACTCAAAAACAAACACCTCGAAAAAGCAGATTTTCTGCCTTTTCCTTTTCTCCGGTTTCTCTTTATTCCAATACCTTTTCCCTACCTGTTTCCCGCAGGAGGGAAAGTGTTCGTTTCATCGAAGCTTTGAATTCTTTGTCGGAAGAATTGCGGAAAACGATCAAGCTGTCCTTGGCATCCGGATCGGCCAGCGCGACCGGAACGTTGAAATTACAGGTGGCGATATATTCGTCCCAGTGGTTCAGCTTCCAAGTGTCACGGTCGGAGTTTCGGGCGATCATGCGCTGGTGAACGACTTCCACATCGGTCTGGACCCAGATGACGGCCAGCGTCGCGTCTTTTGCTTTCAATTTGGTCTTCAGTACGTCCAGATAGACCATATCGCGGATCTCGCGTGTGAACGGCGCGTTGATCAAAACCTTGTCGTCATAAGTAAGCGCTTCGAGCGCCAGATCGACGATCGTTTCATATTCATAATCACGGATATACCGCTCAAAAAAATCCGAGCTGCGGTCGTAGGGTTCCCCGGCCGCTTTGAAGATCTGCTTGGAGAGCGGAATCAGCGTGTCTTTATCCAGATAAACGACGTGGCGGAGGGCTTTCGCCAGCTCTTTGGAAACGAAAGTCTTCCCGCTGGCGGGCGGAGAGGTGACAAGGATGAGCTTTTTCACGTTTTTCTCCTTTAGGTGATGGATGCCTGATAGATGCTCCGCACGGCGGTCTCCAGCGCGGCGTTGAACTCTGCGTCCGTCTGTTTAGCGGAGAGGTCCGCGAGCAGGGCGCGCGAAAAGCTGGCGATCACGCCGTGGTTTTCGGCCAGCTTTTTATCGGCTTCATCCCGTGTGTAGCCGCCCGAAAGCGCAAGGATGCGCACAACGTGCGGGTCGGCGGTCAGATCGCGGTAAAAGTCCGGCTTGCTCGGCAGGCTGAGTTTGAGAAAAAGGCGCACATCGTCCGGCAGGTCGGCGAGCCGGCGCAGGATCTCTTGTTTGAGCAGGTCTTCCGCTTCGGCTTTATCCGGGATATGGATGTCCACTTCCGGCTCGAGGATCGGCACCAGATCTTCGGCAAAGATCTGCCTGCCGATCGCGAATTGCTGGGCGACGACGGCGGAGATGCCGCGTTCGTCCGCTTTCAGGATGATCGAGCGCATTTTGGTGCCGAAAATGTGATGGGCCACCGCGTCGCGCAACCGATTTTTCAATTCAGGAATGGGCTTCATCAGGCGAACGCCCTCGGCCGGGTCTTCCAATCCCTTGTCGATTTTCAGAAAAGGAACGATCTTTTTGTGTTCCCACAGAAAATCGGCGGTAGGGACGCCGGCGACCTCCCGGTCCATGGTATCCTCGAAAAGAATGGCCCCGAGGATCTCCGTCTGCCGGAAAGCCGGGCTTTCCAGGACGCGCTTGCGCATGGCGTGGATCCGGTCGAACATCTCTTTGTCGCTCGAATAACGGTCCGGTCCGATGCCGTAGGCGGCCAGCGCCTTCGGCGTGCTTCCGCCGCTCTGGTCCAGCGCGGCCACAAATCCTTTTCCGACATGCATCCGGTCTGCTTGTGCCTGATTCATGTTTTTTCCTCCTGTTTCCCTTCGATTCTTCTTTCCCATTATACCATATTTGCCCGAAAAAAGCCGAATGGGATTTTGGTCACCGGTATTTCAGTGTTTTCATGGCTTCTTTCAGCGTCTTCTGCAAAGAAACGCCGTGTACGCGGCAGACGCGCTTGAGGCCGAAGAGCGCGTTTGGGTCCTGAGGCAGAACGTTGATGCCATATGAGCAGGTGAGGGAAGCCTGAAAACCGAGCTTCCGGATGATGGGGACCGATTCCTCACAGACCGTGCCGTACGGATAGGTGAACGTATCCGGCGTGCGCCCGGTCTGCTCGGCGATCTCTTTCTGGAGCTTTTGGAGGTCGTCCGTCAGCACCTGTTCATAAGCGGAAACCGATTCGCCTTTGGCTCGGCTGCACCCGAAACGTTTGGCCGTTATCTGATGGAGGTTATAGGTGTGGTTCTGGATCTCCACCAGGCCGGACTGCTGCATCTCGCGGATCTCCGCCCAGGTGACATGCGCATAATCGATGTTTTCGTCGGGAATCGTAGAGAAAGCGTCGGTATCTTTTCCGATGATGGAGAGCACGATGCGCATCTGATAGCGTTTCAGAAGCGGATAGACATACCGGTAATTGTTGTAGTAGCCGTCGTCGAACGAGAGCACGATGGGCTTGGACGGCAGCTTTTCTTTCCCTTGGGTATAGGCGATCAGGTCTTTCATCACGATGGTGTGATAATGCTCCCGCGCCAAAAACTGAAGGTCGCTTTGAAGTTCGCCCGGCGTGATGACGTCTTTGCGCGTTTTGTAAGGTTTGACCTCATGGTACATGAGGATCGGAACGATCGCTTCGCCGCTTTCCGGTTCCGTTTCGCTTTCCGCGCCGGAGAGCGGCGGAGAAACGATAAAAGCAAGGCTCAGCACAAGAGCGACGCTGCACACGGTTTTCCAAATGGAGATACGCATGATAAAAGCCTCCCGGACAGATTCGATCAGAACCTTTTTAGTATCGTCCGTTCGGCCTTTTTTTTGCGGATAAAAAGATGACAGGGCTGTTATTCTTTAGAAGAAGGCGGCTCCTTTTCCAATTCGTCCACGATCTTTTCCAGCTCGCCGTAATCTTCCGTCGGCGCCTCTTCGGGGATGCCGCCGACGATCTCAAACGCTTTGGCGCTCATCCAGAGCTGCGGCGTGACGACGATCTCGTAGCCCCGGCCGTTCCCCATCATCCATTTGTAGAATGGGCGGTTCGGGTAGCCGAAGGCGGAGAGGATAAACATGATGGTGCCGCCGTGTGCGCAGATAACGGCCCGCGTGGTGCCTTCCCGCAGCAGCTTGTCCACGATCCCGGCAAAAGCGCCGCAGCAGCGCTTGCGGAAATCGTCAATGTTCTCTCCGCGCGGCGGCGTCACCATTCCGTTGGCGGCCACCCATTTCTGATAGACCGGGTCGCCTTTCAACTCATCCATCGTTTTGTTTTCAAATGCGCCGAAATCGCATTCGCGCAGGCCGTCCACCCAGCTCGGCTCCGCGTGCGGATAAAGGATGCCCATCGTCTGGACGCACCGTTTGAGCGGACTGCTGAAGAAAGCGTCCGCTTTCGGATAAGCATAGGAAGCGGCGAGACGGTGCAGCTCATCCACACCGCGCGCGCTGAGCGGCTGGTCTGTGGAACCGATATAACGCCCGTCCTCATTGCCCTGCGTGATGCCGTGGCGAATCAAAAAAAGATGGTATGCCTTCAATCTGGGTCCTTCTTTCCTGTGTTTTCTTCATGTTTTCGACAGATTTTTGAAAAATGCACTTTACAGATAAAAAAATAAGAGCTAAAATTATACAGAATGTTAAAAGGATGACATCGAAGAGGGAGTCGTTCCGTGAATCAGAATTTTCCGCGTATTTTGTCTTTGCTTCGCAAAGAGAAGGGCATCAGCC
>CAUULH010000131.1:0-4292 GCA_963545875.1 uncultured Ethanoligenens sp. | reverse complement strand
AACCTTCTGCCGCCCGAACGGAAGCTTCGATCTTATCCGCCGTGACGCCGAGCAAAAACAGGCATTTGACGTGCGCCGCGATTTCCGGGCCGAACGCGTCGAACGGGATCTTTTTATCGTATCCGCCCGCGATAAGGATAACTTTTTGAGAAAAAGAACGCAGGCCGGCGGCCGTGCGCGTCGGGGTCGTCGCGATGGAATCGTTGTAATACCGCACACCGCCCAAGGTGCGGACGAGCTCGAGGCGATGTTCCACGCCCGGGAACGTGCGCGCGACTTTTTGGATAGTCTCCGGCCTTGCCCGTCCCCAAACGGCCGCCGTGGCCGCCATGAAATTCTCGACATTGTGCATCCCGGGAATCAGGATATCGGATGTGCGCAGGACCGCATGGCGGCCTTTTTCGTCCTTCATCCACACGGTGCCGTCCGGCGCGAGATAACAGCCGTAGACCGGCTCCTTTTTCCGGCTGAAACCAAAGCACCGGCCGCGCGCTTCTTCCGCCATCGGCGCGGTGATGGCGTTGTCGAGGTTGAACACCGCGCGCCCGAAACCATCCTGATGCTGGTAGATATTGCGTTTGGCATTCACATATTCGGCCATGTCTTTGTGCATGTCGAGATGGTTCGGCGAGATGTTCGTGATGACGGCGATATCCGGACTGCGGCGCATCGAAATAAGCTGAAAGCTCGAAAGCTCGGCAACCGCGATGTCGTCCTCGCGGATATCCTCGATCTCCGGCAGCAGCGGGCGGCCGATGTTCCCGCCGAGATGGACGCGCTTCCCCTCGGCTTCCAGGATCTTCGCGATAAGGGTCGTCGTCGTCGTCTTGCCGTCCGAACCCGTCACGGCGATGATGGGGCACGGGCAGACCTCAAAGAAGATCTCCATTTCGGAAACGACGGCCGCGCCGCGCGCACGTGCTTCAGTGAGCTCCGGGAGCGTATAGCGGATGCCCGGCGTACGGAAAAGGAGATCGAAATCGTCGAGATGGGCAAGATAGTCTTCCCCGAGCCGGAGCTTCGCGCCCGCGGCTTCAAGTTCACGCGCCGTTTCGCCGAGCTTTTCACGCCCGCGCCGGTCGCATACGGTCACTTCCGCGCCTTTGGAAACCAAAATGGGAACGAGCGGCGTATTGCTGCGGCCAACGCCGAGCAGGCCGACTTTTTTCCCTTTGAGCCGACGGTAAAACGCGTCGAGCATCGAATTCATAACCATCACCATCATTTCTGAAACGTTCTCGGGCGATACGCGCCCATACGGCTTTTATTATACGGTGCAAAAGCGCAAATGGCAACTGCTTTCTCCGCCGAAAAACGCGCGTTCGGTTGACAAAAGCACCAGAAAGCGTATAATGACAACCGCGAGCAAGCCAGACAGCCGCGGATGCAGTGCCGAAAGGCCGCACCTGAGGAAAGTCCGAGCTCCATAGGGCAGGATAGCGGGCAACGCCCGCCGGAGGCGACTCCAGGGACAGTGCAACAGAGAGATACCGCCGGGGCTTATCCCCGGCAAGGGTGGAAAGGCGAGGCAAGAGCTCACCGGCGCGCAGGAGACTGCGCGGCCATGCAAACCCTATCCGGAGCAACACCCGCAGGGGAGCTATACGTCGGCCCGGCGTTATCCCCGGGATGGTGGCGTGAGCCGCACGGCAACGTGCGGCCAAGATAGATGGCTGTTTAATACAAAACTCGGCTTACAGACTTACTCGCATTTTAGAAAAGATTCCCGCTTGAGCATGCTCAAGCGGGTCTTTTTCGGCCTTATCTCTATGTAAAGGCTTTTCCCTTTTCACAGCTTTAAAAGGCGTTTTGCATTTTCAAAGAGGATGAGACGAAGTTCATCGTCCGAAAGACCGAGACCTCGGAGCAGCGTCAGTTCCTGTCTCTGTGTGCGAAGCGGATAATCGGTGCCGAAAAGCACGCGCTCCGCGCCGTGCCGCCGGATGAGCCCCCGCGATTTTTCCGGCGGCAGCGCCCAGAGCGAGCTCGACGTATCGATGTAGCAATTCTTCCCGATGATATAGCGCTCGGCCTCGTCCCACTCCGAATAGCCGCCGAGGTGCGGCACGATCACCGTCGCTTCCGGGAACCGTTTCAGCATCTCCGCCACGCGGCGCGGCGATGAAAAATCGGTGTTGACGTCTCCGGAATGGACGAGGATAGGCAGATGGGCCTGAACGGCGAAATCATAGATCGGGTCGTATGACGGATCGTCCGCTTTTACGCGCTGATAATCAGGGTGAAGCTTGATACCTTTACACCCAAGGGCAACGAGCTGTTCCTCGTCTTCTCTTAAATGCTTGGAATGCGGATGGAGCCCGCCGAACCCAATGGCATGGTCGGAGATGTGGCTGGCCATAGATCGGTTGATCGTCTGGGTCTGAGCAGGCTTAGGCACCACAGAAAGCATTACGACATAATCAACGCCGACGTGCCCCGCGTGCATCAGCAGGTTCTCAGCCGTGCCCGTGCAGGTGGTCGTAAGATGATAATAATTGCAGATACTCTCCGCGGAGCGCTGTGCGATGCGTTCCGGGTAGATGTGGGCATGAAAATCACAGATGGACATAGAAAGAAGCCTCCCTAAATCAGCGGACTGCATGGAAAATCAGCCACATCGCTCCGTAAAGGATGGGCTGGTGCAGGACATAGATGAGCAGGGTGTTCCGCCCGACGGCGGCCAGCACCGGCACGCGCAGCGTATAGAAGCGCTCCGGAAGACGGCGCGCCTTGACCGGCACGCCCAGCGCCGCCCCGATGAAAAAAAGAAAAAGCCACGGGATCAGCGGGAAATAATCGGCCGAAGCGAACGCGGGCTGCGGAAAACCGAGCCAGAAAAGATACGGCGAAGCATACCAGGTACCGGGCAGCAACAGGCCACCCACGAATGGCATACCGAAAAAGCCGGTCTCAGGCAGCGAATAAGAAAAGACGAACAGCACCGTGAGAACGGTGATCAGAAGGCCCGGCCGCACGCGGTCCAAAAGGAATCGGAATGGAATAAAAAGCAAAACGGCAATGCCGATAAAATGCAGGATGCCGAACCAGATGGCCTCATCCGGGACAAAAAGTACCGTAAAAACGGTGATGAGCGCGGCAAAAGCCAAGATTCGCAGGCCGCGCCGCAGATTGCTGTGGGAAAAGCGGCACGAAATGCCGGAAAGCAGGATGAACGCGCCCGCAAACGGCGGTTCCAAGACCGATACCTCGCCATACAGCGGAAGTGAAACGCCGAAGATCTCCGTGAGGTCGTAAAGCCCGTGGTAGACGACCATCGCCAGAATGGCCACGCCCCTCACCGCGTCCAAAAGATCGATCCGGCTGTGTTTTTTTATGATCAGTTCCATGCGGCCATCCCATATCATCGCCGAACAAAGATCCTGCTCTGCCGAAGCCGCCGCCCTTTTCCCTGACGGACCGCCAAAACAAGGAACAGCCCGGCAAGATAGCCGCAGCTGTCGAGCAGGACATCGCGGAAAAGCGCGGTGCGCCCACGGGAAAGATAGGCTTGTACGACTTTTTCATCAAGCAGTGCAACAAGCGGCCCGACGGCAAAACTCAGGTAAAGCGCCGCCCGTCTGCCCCTTTGCGAGCAAACAGCGTGCAGCGAAAAAGCAGCAACAAGGCCAAATAGAAAATATTCTCCAAAATGAGCGAGTTTCCGCACAAAAAGGTTCGGCAGGTCTTTCGCTTCATCCGGATAAAAAAACGCCAAAAAGGAAAGGTCGATATGAAATCCGGTACGATCCTCTTCCATGGAAAAGAGTCTGGCAATCTTCTCCGAAAGGGCGTTGGAAGAAGAACCGGTGTGCAGCGAATTGAAAAAAATGAACGCGGCCGCGGCCAAAAGCGCCGCATAAGGCAGGATGACCGAAAAAATAAGGCCTTTTTTCCGCTCCATGTGCCCTCCCGAAGCTTGATAAGATTGGGCTTATTATAGCACCTTTCCCAAACGGATGCAAAAAGCGGTTGACTTTTGCGCCGGGGCTTTTACAATAAGAAAGAAGAACGAGCGGGTAAATGCCTGAAATAACGGAGGAACAAAAAATGAGCAGTCTGCCGAATCATGGGATCGTGGAAGCCGCGGCCATCGTGCCCGCCTCCGTAGCCATAGGGGACCCGCAGACCAACGCGGACCAAATGCTCACCCTTTTTAAAAAGGTGACGGAAGCAAACCGTGCGGGCAAAAGGCAGACGCGTGTTGCCGTTTTCCCGGAGCTCTGCCTCACGGGCTATACCTGCGGCGATCTGTTCAATCAGGCCGCGCTGCTCGAGAGCGCAAAAGAAGCGCT
>CAUULH010000130.1:0-4317 GCA_963545875.1 uncultured Ethanoligenens sp. | reverse complement strand
GTCGCCCGTGTAGCGCTCGCGGATCTTTCGGTCGCGGATATGGCGCAGGATCGTTTCCGGCTTGTAGACATACAGGTTGCATCCGCCGTATACCTCGACAAGGGAACGATAGTTCTTGAGTCCCACCAGTTCCGCCAGATCACGCTGTTCACCATTTAGGTCTTCCAGGCAGATCGTGCCCAGTTCCATTGCCGTTTCCATTTCGTTTCCCTCCTGAATTTTGTCGTTTGTCGTTTTCGCGGACGCGTGCCCGCGCGCCATCCGTCAAAGGCCCGCCGGATCGTTCCATTTCCTGTTATTTTTGTTTTTTCCCTTCTTTCTTTCTGCGCGTTCTTTTGCCAAAAGAGTTGCAGAGCGCGTCAGAACATGCTAAACTGATTCTTGAGGAATGTTGATGCATCCAGTATAGCTGAGAAATCTCATATATTCAAGGGAAATTTTGCAATAAATGTTAGTTTTCTCATTTCAAAGGGTGAGGACATTTGACGATCATTGAACGGATCTTAAAACTGATGCGCGAGAATCAGGTGACGGGCGCGCAGCTGACGCGCGAAGCCGGCCTGACTTCCGGGCTCATCAGCCAATGGAAAAAGGGCGCGCAAAAGCCTTCGCTCAAAAGTCTGCGAAAAGTGGCGGATTATTTCCACGTTTCCGTGGATTATTTGGCGCGCGGCGAAAAAGCGCCCGAACGGCTGCGGGCGGAAGAAGAAAAGATCGACGGCCAGTTGAAAGAGATCAATTTTGCGCTTTCCGGCGAAGTGCACGAACTGACGCTGAGCGAAAAACGGGACGTGCTCAACTTCATCAAATTCGTAAAAGCTCAGCGGCGTATGGCTCAGAAAGAAGGCGACCCGTCGGATGGACAAGCTTGACGAACTCTATGAAGACGCGGAAAAGCATCATGTGACGGTGATCGGCTGCCCGCTTGAAAGCGCCAAATCGCTCATTGCCGATCTTGGAAACGGCGAAGCGGCCATCGGGCTGAACATCCGGGCCATCCGCTGCCGCGAAGAAGCGACGGAGCTTTTTGCGCACGAGCTCGGGCATTATCACACCGGCACCTACTATCAGCTTTCCAGCACGCTGGGCCTGCGCGGCAAAATGGAATACAAGGCGGACGTATGGGCAGTGAAACAGCTCGTCCCCATCGATCGGCTGAAACAGGCCCTGAGCGAGAATTACCTCGAGTACTGGGAACTGGCCGATTATTTCGACTGCTCGGAAAAACTGATCCGGCGCGCCGTGGAGATCTACCGGGAAAAGGGCCTTTTATGACAAAAAGGGGCGGAGCCCCGTCTGGAGCTCCGCCCGCACTGCGAAAAGACCGCGATTACTGCATGCCGTTGATCGAACCGCCGGCCATGCTGTTTTCCACTTGGGCGATCATCTTTTTGACCATCTGGCCGCCGATCGAGCCGGCCTGACGGGACGTAAGGTCACCGTTATATCCCTGTTTCAGCGAAACACCGACCTCGCTTGCCGCTTCCATTTTAAAACGGTTGAGCGCGTCGCGCGCCTGCGGAACCATCGTCTGATTGCTGTTGTTGCTAGCCATATATATCGCTCCTTCAAAAAGGTTTTTGTTTTGCGTTTGCGTTACTATTTTGTATTTTGCGAGCGAAATTATGAAAAGCAATGTTTTCTAATTTTTCCAGCCAGTTTACGCAAAAATCGCTTGTGCTTCGAGCCGTTTTAGAAAAAGAGGGAAGAACCGTTGCTGACGAACGATATGATCCTGCTGCTCGGCGTGATGGCGGGCGTTACGGCCGTACTGTTTATCCTTTTCCGCCGTCTAGGCCTGCGGGAAAAAGTGCGCCCCAAAATGCAGTGGTGGACGCCGGCCGTCTTAGTCATCCTGTTCGTCTTGATCGGCGTCTGTATCGTGCGTTTTTCCGGCCTGCTCGACCCGCATGAAGACCATCTTTTTCTCACGCACGGCATCGAGGGCGCTTATCTCGGCGCATGGCTGGCGAGCGTTCCCGTTTTTTCGCCGCACGCGCGCTGGGATCACAAAAAATAATGCTTTCAGGCGCAAAAAAAGCCGTTCCCTTCTATTTTGAAAGGAGCGGCTTTTCTTTATGCGCTTTTTACAGGATATCCTTCAATTTGGAAAAGAACGAGCGGCGCTTTTCATAATGCGTATTGTCCTGCGTCGCCTCATCGAACTGCCTGAGCAGATTCTTTTGCTTTTCGGAAAGGTTTTTCGGCACTTCCACCGTCACACGCACATATTCGTCACCCGTACCGTAACGGTTGAGATTTTTGATGCCTTTGCCGCGCAGGCGGAATGTTTCGCCCGGCTGGGTGCCCGCCGGCACGTGCATATCCACTTTGCCGTCCAGCGTAGGCACCTCGATATCGCTGCCCAGCGAGGCCTGCGCGAACGTGAGCGGGATCTCGCAGGAGATGTCGAACCCGCGGCGCTTGAAGAGCTTATGCGGCCGCACGGTGATGCTGATGTTCAGATCGCCCGCCGGGCCGCCGTTTTTGCCGAAATCGCCCTGGCCGCGCAGGGTGAGCACCTGGCCGTCGTCAATGCCGGCCGGGATGTTCACTTCGAGCTTGCGCGGCTTGCGCACCAGCCCGACGCCGTGGCATTCCGGGCAGGGATCGCGCACGACTCTGCCCGTGCCGTGGCAGCGCTCACACGGATGCGAGGCGGACATGACGCCGAACGGCGTGCGCTGGCTGACTTTGACCGTGCCGGTGCCGTGGCACTCGGGGCACGTCTCCGGGCTGGTGCCCCGCTTGGCGCCGGTGCCGCCGCAGGTAGAACAGCGCACGACCCGTGAGGCTTCGACCTGCCGCTTGACGCCTTTGGCCGCTTCCTCAAAGCTGATGGTCAGATGGATGTGGATATCGTTGCCGCGAACCGGGCCGTTATGCTGGGCGCCGCGGCCGCCGAAACCAAAGATATCCCCGAAGATATCGCCCAGATCACCAAAGCCGCCGAAATCACCGAAGCCGCCGAAGCCGGCGCCCGCACCTCCGGCACCGGCGCCGAAGTTCGGATCCACGCCCGCCTGACCATACTGGTCATACCGCGCGCGCTTGTCCGGATTGGAGAGGATCTCATAAGCTTCATTGACTTCCTTGAATTTCGCTTCGGCCACTTTGTCCCCCGGATTGAGATCAGGATGATATTTTTTCGCCAGCTTGCGGTAGGCTTTTTTGATCTCGTCTGCGGAAGCTCCCTTAGCTATGCCAAGGACCTCATAATAATCACGTTTGTCAGCCAATGCTATTCACCACTTATCCTGTATTGCGCCCGTTTTCTGCCGGACAGACAAACAGGGGAGAACGCCGCCTCCCCTGCCGACCTGTGCCTTTTATTTTTTCTTGTTATCGTCGTCGTTTACTTCATGGAAATCCGCATCATGCACATCCGGGCCGCCGGAGCTGCCGTCATCGGTGCCGGTGCCGTCCGCGCTGCCGCCGGCTTCCGGTCCGCCGGCCTGAGGACCTTCGGGGCCGCCTGCCTGCGGGCCCGCCTGGCCGCCGTTCTGCGAATAGATCTTCGCGGTGACTTCGTAAAGCTGCTTAGAGAGCGCCTCTTCGGCGGATTTGATGGCCGCCACATCGGTGCCTTTCAGCGCCGAACGCACGGCGTCGATCTTTTCCTGAACGGCTTTTTTGTCGTCGGCCGCGACCTTGTCGCCGAGATCCGTCAGCGTCTTTTCCGCCTGGAAGGCCGCCTGATCGGCCGCGTTGCGGGTATCGACCTCATCGCGGTGCTTCTTGTCTTCTTCCGCGAATTGTTCCGCGTCTTTGACGGCTTTATTGATATCGTCCTTGCTCATATTGCTGCTGGACGTGATGGTGATATCCTGAGATTTGCCCGTGCCGCGGTCTTTGGCGGAAACGTGCAGGATGCCGTTGGCGTCGATGTCAAACGTAACCTCGATCTGCGGCACGCCGCGCGGTGCGGCCGGAATGCCGTCCAGATGGAACACGCCCAAGGACTTATTGTCTTTGGCCATCGGGCGCTCGCCCTGCAGCACGTGCACCTCAACGGAGGTCTGGCCGTCGGCCGCGGTGGAAAACACCTGACTCTTATTCACCGGGATGGTGGTGTTGCGCTCGATGATCTGCGTAAACACGCCGCCGAGCGTCTCAATGCCCAAAGACAGCGGCGTAACGTCGAGAAGCAGCAGGCCTTTCACTTCGCCGCCGAGCACACCGCCCTGAATGGCCGCGCCCACCGCGACGCATTCGTCCGGGTTGATGCCCTTAAACGGATCTTTGCCGGTCAGCTTCTGCACCATGTCCTGCACGGCAGGTACGCGGGTGGAACCGCCGACCAGAAGGATTTTATCC
>CAUULH010000129.1:0-4320 GCA_963545875.1 uncultured Ethanoligenens sp. | reverse complement strand
CGATGGTGATGCCCTGCTTCTGCTCTTCTTCAAACGCGTCGAGCAGATAGGCGTACTCGAACGGCTTGCCCGTCTCCTTTGAAATGCGCTTGACCTTGTTGACGGCGCCCTCCGGCAGCGAATCCGTATCGTACAAGAGCCGCCCGATGAGCGTGGATTTGCCGTGGTCCACATGGCCGACGACGACGATCTTGAGCACCTCGCGCGGCGCGTTTTCCGGTTTTGCCTGTGTCATAGTTTGCGTCCTCCTTTCCTTACATATACCCGTTTTTGCGGAGCTTCTGCATGGCGTACGGGTCCTCTTTATCCTGTGCGCGGCCCGCGCGCTCGCTGATATTGGTCGTCTTGAGTTCTTCGATGATCTCGTCTACCGTCGAAGCGTTCGAGTTGATCGGCGCAGTGCAGCAATAGCAGCCGAGACTGCGGAAACGCTTGCCGTTCTTGGCGAAATACAGGCTCACCACCGGCACGTTCTCGCGCTTGATATATTCCCAGATATCCAGCTCGTTCCACTGGAGGAGCGGATGGACGCGGATATGGTGGCCTTTGGGGAATTCGGTCTTGAACTGGTCCCACATCTCCGGCGGCTGGTTGGTATAATCCCATTCGGAATCCACGCCGCGCTCGGAGAACACGCGCTCTTTCGAGCGGGAGCCCTCTTCATCGCGCCGGATGCCGGCGATGAGGCCCTCGAATTTGTATTCGTCCACGACCTGCTGGAGGCCGTCGGCTTTCAGCGCCTTGCAGCAGACCAGGCGGCCTTTCTGCGGGCCCATGCCTTCGGCGAGCGCCTTTTCGTTGCGGTGGATGATGAGCTCGAGATTGTATTTTTTTGCCATCTTATCGCGGAACTCCTCCATCTCTTTCGGGACGAACGAGGTATCCACGAGGATGAGCGGGAACGGGCAGTGGCCGTAGAACGCCTTGAGCGCCAGCCAGAGCAGCACGGTGGAATCCTTGCCGATGGACCAGAGCATGCCCAGTTTGCGGAATTTATTGTAGGCTTCGCGCAGGATATAAATGCTCTGCGCTTCGAGCCTGTCGAGATGATCCATAAAGAACCTCCTTGTCCGGGCGGAATCTCTTTCGCCCGACATGGTCAAAAGTGGATGCAAAAAATCAATAGCGGTTGGCGTCTTTCGCGTTGACGGTGATCGTCTTTTTTTCACCGGAGGGCCGCTCAAAATCCCAGTGGAGCAGGCTGCTCTCGTGCCGGACCGAAAGCTCTGTGCCGCGGCCGCCGAGATCCGCCCCCAGAAAAAGGCGGATGGCCCCGAACGCGCACTCTTTCAGGCAGGCCGTACAGCCCCAGCACTCCTCGGGATAGCGCATGACCGCCTTACCGTCTTGCATAGCGATCAGCGAGCCCGGGCAGGCCGACGCACAGCGGCCGCAGCCAACACAGGCTTCTTTTCGGATATGGATGCTCACAGCGTCTCCCCCTTTTTCAAAAGCGGACGGGTAAAGGTCCTGATCTCACCGTTCTCCAGCTTGGAATTGATAAAACAGCGGAAATGCGCGTCGTCCCGCTCCGGATAATCGGCGTTCTCATCGAAACTGTGCCAGCGGGTCTCTTTCCGCGCTTCGAGATGAGCCGCCAGCGCGAGCGAGACGACCAGCCGGTCTTTCAGCTCGCACAGCGCCATCAGCTCGTGCAGATCGTGCGCGCGGACGGAATCGGAAAGCGCCGTCAGTTCTTTCAGCCGCTTGCGGGCAATCTTCAGCCGCTCGCCGGAAACGACGTACTGCTGCGAGATGCCGCCCGCATATTCGTCCATCGTCTTCTGCATGGCTTCTTCGAGCTCGGTCGCGGTGTACGGGCCGTCTTTCTGCCCAAGATACCGCTCGAGCTGCGCGCAGGCGGCGTCCGCGTCCGCCTCGTCGGGCCGGCCCTCATCCGGAAGGGCGGTGAGATACCGCCGCGCGCGCTCTTCGGCGATCTCGCCCTCGGCAAACGCGCCGGTGACGTATTTTTGCGGGCAGCCGCCCGCCACATCGCCCGCCGCGAACAGGCCGGGGATCGTCGTCTGGCGGCCGGTATCCACCCAGTACCCGCTGGCGGTGTGCCCGCCGACGACATAGGGTTCCGTGCCTTCGATCTCGACGTTCTGTTCCGCCGGGCCGCCGTTTTCCTGCCATTTGAGCGTCTGCGCGGGCGCCATGTTCAAATAGGCCTTATACAGGCTCTCCTGCTGCTCGCCCGAGATGCCTTCGGTTTGGAGATAACACGGCCCGCGGCCCGCGCGGTTCTCCATCACGGTGGCGTACAGGCGCATCGAGGTCGTGTTGCCGCCGTAATCGGCCGCGTAGGCTTTCCCTTTCGCGTTCACCTGCGGGGCGTGGACGCCCTGCGCGATGGTGCCGGTGGGCGCGATGGTATCCTTGCACCGGAGCGCGATGAAGCGCATTTCAAAGGTCGTCATCTCCGCGCCGGCGCGCAGGCCCATCGCGTAGCCCGCGCCCGCGTCGAACGGGCAGTACCACATGGCATGGCGGGAAAAACCGGGATTATTCGGCCGGTAAAGGCCCGCCGCGCCGCCCGCCGCACAGAGCACCGCTTTGGCACGGAACGTATAGAAGACGGGTTTTTCGATCGAGAAGCCGACCGCGCCCGCCGCCCGGCCGTTTTGGAGCAGAAGGTCCGTGACGTTCACGCGGTTCAGCACCGTGATGTTGGCGTGCGCCGCCACGGCTTTGGCGAGCAGCGGCTTGATGTTCTCGCCGTTGATCTTAATATTGCGCCTGCCCCGCATGGCGTAGCGGCCGTTCTCATCCTTTTGGATGACGAGCCCGAGGCTCTCCATCTTGCGGGTCACTTCGTTCAGCCGCTGGGACATCGTGAGCGAAAGGTCTTCCCGGAGGATGCCTTCCGCGTCTCTGCGCGCGTAATCGACATAGCTCTCCGGTTCAAGGCCGTCGGCGATATAGGCATTCAAGGCGTTGACACCCGCGGCCAGGCAGCCGCTCCGGCGGATGTTCGCTTTTTCCACGATGAGGATGCGGAGCTTCGGGTCTTCTTCCGCCGCGCGGATGGCCGCAAAACAGCCCGCCGTGCCGCCGCCGATAATGAGAAGATCCGCGTCCAGCGTTTTTCGCTCGAAAGCCATCGTCTACTCCCCTTTCATCGTTTTCAGGGCGTTCTGAAAATCTTCCACCAGATCGTCCGCGTCCTCAAGGCCCACGCTGACGCGGATAAGATCGTCCGGCACGCCCATTTTAAGGCGCTGTTCCTTGTTATATTCCCGATAGATCGTAGAGGCCGGATGGAGCGCGAGCGTGCGCGCGTCGCCGATATTCGAAGCGATGGTGGCGTACTTGAGCGCGTCCAGCACCGAAAAGACATTTTCCCAGCTCCCGACGCGCAGGGTGAACATCGGGCCGAAACGGCCGCCGAACTGCTTTTCCGCGATCGCGTGATCGGGATGCGAGGCAAGGCCCGGATACGCCACCGAGCGCACGCCCGGCGTTTTTTCCAGCGCGCGGGCCAGCGTGAGCGCTGTTTCACAGATGCGCGCCATGCGCACGCCGAGCGTCTCAATGCCGATGCTGTTGAGATAGGCGTGGAGCGGCGGCATACACGCGCCGTGGTCGCGGAACGTGCCCTCTTTCAGCCGAACGAGATAGGCCATCGGGCCGTATTTGAGATAAGGCGCCACCAGCGGGAAACGCGCCGCGTCCCATTTGAAGCGGCCGCTGTCGATGATAATGCCGCCGATGGCGCTGCTGCTGCCGTTGATGAACTTCGACGTGGAATGGACGACGAGGTGCGCACCGAGCCGAATGGGCTGATAAAGGAAGGGCGTGGCCATCGTGGCGTCCACGATGAGCAGGGCGTCGTGCTCATCGCACAGCGCGGCGAGCGCGGCGATATCCGGCACGTCGAGCTTCGGGTTGCCGATGGCTTCGACAAAAACGGCTTTCGTTTTTTCCGTGAACGCCGCGCGGAAGGATTCGACCCGGCTGTTGGGCACATAGACGGTATGGATGCCGAACTCCTCAAAACCGTTGAAAAGCGAGCAGGTGCCGCCGAAGATGCCCGAAGCCGAGAGCAGTTCATCGCCGCTTTTCAGCGCGCCGAGCACCGCCGTGGTGACGGCCGCCATGCCGGAATTGCAGGCAACGGCCCCCACGCCGCCCTCAAGGTAAGCCATACGCCTTTCAAAAGAAGCGACGGTAGGATTGGCCACGCGCGAATAGACGAAGCCCGGCTTCCGGTTGGCGAAAACGGCTTCGAGATCTTCCGCCGTTTCCGCCGCGAACGCGGTATTCTGGCTGATAGGCGGCAGCGTAGCGCCGTTCGCCTTATCCGGCCCGTAGCCG
>CAUULH010000128.1:0-4337 GCA_963545875.1 uncultured Ethanoligenens sp. | reverse complement strand
GCGTATACGGACCGCCCGCTGCGGCAATACTCTGAATGGCAATAAATTACCATTTTTGGGAGGGCCGTATATGCAGTTCAACAAAGTGGAGATCTGTGGCGTGAACACGTCCAAGCTCAAAACGCTGACAGAAGCTCAAAAGACCGATCTGCTCAAGCGCGTGAAAAAAGGCGACCGTGCCGCGAGAGAAGAATTGGTGAAAGGCAATTTGCGTCTGGTCCTCAGCGTCATCCAGCGTTTTACTAACCGGGGGGAAAATCTGGACGACCTCTTCCAAGTGGGCTGCATCGGCCTGATGAAGTCGATCGACAATTTCGATATTTCCCAAAATGTACGTTTCAGTACCTATGCGGTTCCCATGATCATCGGCGAAATCCGCCGCTATCTGAGGGACAATAATCCGATCCGGGTCAGCAGGTCTCTGCGGGATACGGCGTATAAGGCGATGCAGTGTAAAGAGCGCCTCAGCAACAAGTTCCAGCGCGACCCGACCATCGAGGAGATTGCCCGGGAAATGCAGGCTTCCCGGGAAGACATCGTGATGGCGCTCGAGTCGGTGGTCGACCCGGTTTCCTTGTACGAGCCGGTCTATTCGGACGGCGGCGACACCATCTATGTGATGGATCAGATCGGCGACAAGACGGCGGACAGCGACTGGCTCGAGGAGATCACGCTGAAAGAAGTGGTGAGCGCGCTGAGCGAGCGGGAAAAGCGTATTTTGTATCTGCGCTTTTTTGGGGCACACGCAGATGGAGGTGGCGACGGAGATCGGCATCTCGCAGGCGCAGGTCTCCAGACTCGAAAAAGGCGCGCTGACAAAGATCAAAGAACAGATGTGAGCATCCGCGCTGTCCGCCCGGCATACACTGAAAGCGGAACGACCGTTTTCAGTCTGCGGAGGTGCATCGGCGTGGAGCTCACAACGATAGAAGATCTTTCCTGCAAGGATGTCATCAATTTGCAGGACGGCAGCCGGCTCGGCAATGTCTGCGATATGCAGATCGATCTCTGCGAGGGCTGCGTGAAAGCGCTGGTCATTTTTGGCCGCCCGCGCTTTTTCGGCCTGTTCGGGCGGGAAGAAGATCTCCTCGTGCCGTGGGAAAACGTCAAAAAGTTCGGCGAGGATACCATTTTGGTGGACTGCGAGCCCGTCTGCCGGCCGGACCGCCCCTGCCGCCGGCGGAAACATCTGTTTTCCTTTCTGCATTGAGGGTTGCATTCCGATGCGGGATATGGTATAATACTCCTGCTATAACACACGCACCGTGCATCCGGGACGGTGCCTTTTTTCTGTGAAGGAAAAAGGTTTCCCGGCTGAAATCTTACGCGGTGCGGCGGTAAAACCAAGGAGGTTTTTCGTTATGTCATCTGTTGTCACCATGAAGCAGCTTCTCGAGGCCGGCGTCCATTTCGGCCATCAGACCAGACGCTGGAACCCGAAAATGACTCCGTATATCTTTACGGAGCGCAACGGCATCTACATCATCGACCTGCAGAAAACGGTCCGCAAGCTGGAAGAAGCTTATAACTTCGTCCGTCAGCTCGCGCAGAACGGCGATACCCTGCTGTTCGTCGGCACCAAAAAGCAGGCGCAGGATTCCATCCGCGAGGAAGCGGAGCGCGCGGGCGCTTTCTATGTGAATTCCCGCTGGCTCGGCGGTATGCTCACTAACTTCCGCACCATCCGCCGCCGCATCGACCGTCTGGCTCAGCTCCACAAGATGGAAGAGGACGGCACGTTCGACCTTCTTCCTAAAAAAGAAGTGGTCAAGCTTAAGCTCGAGATCACCAAGCTGGAGAAAAACCTCGGCGGTATCAAAGAGATGAAGAAGCTGCCGGCCGCGCTGTTCATCGTCGATCCGCGCAAGGAGCGCATCGCCGTTTCCGAAGCGCGCAAGCTGCATATCCCGATCGTCGCCATCGTGGATACCAACTGCGATCCGGACGAGATCGACTATGTCATTCCGGGCAACGACGATGCCATCCGCGCGGTGCGCCTGATCTCCTCCATCATGGCGAATGCGCTGCTTGAAGGCAATCAGGGCGAGCAGACCGCGGAAGAGACCGCCGAGCCCCAAAAGGCCGAAGAACCGGCGAAAGCGGCCGTGAAATAAGCTGACTGAAAAAGGACGTCTTGACGGCGTCTTGCGATAAAAAGCCCGTATCCATTCGAATGTTCAGGGAGGAAAAGTCAATGGCAGCATTTACGGCAAAAGATGTCAAGGCTCTGCGCGAGCAGACCGGCGTGGGCATGATGGATTGCAAAAAGGCGCTGGTGGCTGCGGACGGCGATCTGAAAAAGGCCGTCGAGTTCCTGCGTGAAAAAGGCTTGGCCGCCGCCCAGAAGAAATCCGGTCGTATCGCGGCCGAGGGCCTCGTCTATGCCAAAGTAGACCCGTCCTTGAAAGCCGGCGTCGTGCTGGAAGTCAACGCGGAAACGGATTTTGTGGCCAAGAACGATCTGTTCGTTTCGTTCGTCGAACAGGTGGCGGATGTCATCCTGAAGCAGGATCCGGCCGATCTGGACGCGCTGCTTGCCATTAAGCCGGAAGGTACCGACCGGAGCGTAGACGATCTGCTGCACGATAAGGTGCTTGCCATCGGCGAAAACATCAAGATTCGCCGCTTCACACGCATGGATGGCGACCTTGTCACCTATATCCACGGCGGCGGCCGCATCGGCGTTCTGGTTAAATTCGATACAGACGTAGCGGGAAAAGACGGCTTTGACGAGTATGCCAAAGATATCGCTATGCAGATCGCGGCCATGAGCCCGAAGTATCTGAATGAGCAGTCCGTTCCGGCCGATGTGGTGACGGAAGAGAAAAAAGTCCTTACCGCGCAGGCGATGAACGAGGGTAAACCGCAGGCCATCGCCGAAAAGATGGTCAACGGACGTATCCGCAAGTTCTTCAAAGAGATCTGCCTCGTCGATCAGGAATACATCAAGGATTCCAATCTGACCGTCAAGCAGTATACGCAGGAAACGGCGAAAAAGCTGGGCGGCAGCATTGCCATTGCCGATTATGTGCGCTACGAAAAGGGCGAAGGCCTCGAGAAGCGGCATGACGACTTGGCGGCGGAAGTCGCGGGCATGATAAAATAAAGCGAGCGTTTCATAAAAAGAGGATGTGCTGCAAGGCAAAGCGCCGAAGCAGTGTCAGCCTCTTTTTTTGCTGTCTGCGTGCGGTATTTCGTCCCTTTCTGCGCTGAAAGACCGCCAGAATCTTTTTTGTTCACAAATTTGAACTTTACAGCGGTTTTCATTTCGAGTAGAATAAACGTGAGCTGAAATCAAAAGCGTACGGACGGCGGATGTCCGGCCGCATGAATAAAAATCGCCGAGACGCCGGGGCTTTCCCGACGAGAGGCGTGGAGGTAAAAATGGAGCAGCCCCGGTATAAACGCATCCTTTTAAAGCTGAGCGGAGAAGCTCTGGCCGGGCCAAAACATTTCGGATTGGATTATGATGTCGTCACCCAGATCTGCAGCAGTGTGAAAGAGGCGGCGGGTCTCGGCGTGGAGATCGCCATCGTGGTTGGGGGCGGAAATTTCTGGCGCGGGCGCAGCAATGCGCGCATGGATCGCACGCGTGCCGACCATATGGGCATGCTGGCGACGGTCATCAACTCACTGGCCATCGCGGATGCGCTCGAGCAGCTCGATGTGCCGGTTCGGGTGCAGACGGCCATCGAGATGCGGCAGATCGCCGAGCCGTATATCCGCAGCCGGGCCGTGCGTCATCTGGAAAAAGGGCGCGTGGTGGTTTTCGGCTGCGGCACGGGCAATCCGTTCTTCTCGACGGATACGGCGGCGGCCCTGCGCGCGGTGGAGATCGATGCGGATATCATCCTCAAAGCCACGATGGTCGATGGTGTCTATGACTGCGATCCCACCAAATGCGCCGATGCCGTCCGGTTCGATCATATTTCTTATATCGACGTGCTCAACCGCGGCCTTGGCATCATGGACAGCACGGCTACGTCGCTCTGTATGGATAATCAGGTTCCGATCCTGGTCTTCAGCCTGACCGATCCGAACAACATCGTGCGTGCCGTGCAGGGCGAAAATATCGGCACCATCGTCTGCGGCGGTGCGGAAGACGATCAAAAAGCATAAATCGGGCAAAGAAAGAGAATCGGGACCCTTTAATACAGCCGCAGGGTCCTGCTCATGACCGCAGCGGCAGCGGAAAGGTGAGGAATATGGCGAATAAACGGGATTATCAGCAGAAAATGACCAAAACGGTTTCCTCTCTGGAAGAAGAATACGGCACGATCCGTGCAGGCCGCGCCAACCCGGCGATCCTGGACAAAGTGCGCGTCGATTATTACGGT
>CAUULH010000127.1:0-4392 GCA_963545875.1 uncultured Ethanoligenens sp. | reverse complement strand
CGGCTCCTCTTTCTTTTTTGAAAGAGGAGCTTTCCCGGCAGGGCTTTTCCGGCCCGCTGCTCATCGAAGTCTACCGTTCCAATTTCGGCGCGGTCGGCGATCTGCGTCGGGCGTTCACGTTCGCGGAGCGCTTGTTTTCCTCTGAGTAAAATAGTGGGAAACTTGTTCATCTTGCCAAATGAAAATTCATTCTTTCTGTCTGAAAAGAGTGACATTCGACAAAAGAGGACAAAATCCGCGCATTTGGCTGTCTGTCCTGGAAATGGAATTTCAAAATAGATAGAATATTTTTTTTTCATTAGTCAAAATAACAGAGTTGGACAACAAAAATTATCCTCATTTCGATTCTCCGGAGAGTATAATAGAATGGTGTTGACGAGGCTTGCAGCAGGGGCCCGAGAAACGCTTTTGGAGGGGAAATGGATGGAAAATCCAGGTGTCACCGTAGAGGTGAGCGAAAGCGATCGGCACAGTGGAACGGTCAGCTACCGGCTGACCAGAATGCGCTGCCCTGTCGCTCCGGTATGGACATATGGCATTGCGGTCCGATTCGTCTGTGCGAATGGTTCTGTTGATGAGACCCAAATAGAAGATATCTTCCCGGATGAGGAGAAAACGAAAAGCCTGCTGCAGTTGCTTGCCGCCAACACGGTGACACCGGTCACGCTGCGCGACGTCGTAGAGGATTATCTCGCGGCTCTTTAGCCGCCTTTCCTCCCGCTGCGCGTGAGAGACCCGTGCCGGCACAGGGGAGGAAGAAAATGAAATGCCCGTATTGCGGATATCCTGAAAGCCGGGTGGTCGATTCAAGACCTACCGACGAGGGGGAGCGTATCCGCCGCCGCCGCGAATGTTTGAAATGCCAGAAGCGGTTCACCACCTATGAAGTGGTGGAGAGCCTGCCGCTTGTGGTCGTTAAAAAGGACAATTCGAGGCAGGAGTTCGACCGGCGAAAGCTGCTCGGCGGAATGCTGCGCGCCTGCGAAAAGCGGCCTGTTCCGCTCAGTGTGCTGGAAAAAGCCGCCGACGAGATCGAAAGCGCGCTTCAAGAATCCTTGGACAAAGAGGTCACTTCCCAGAAGATCGGGGAGATGGCCATGGATAAGCTCAAAAGCATCGATGAAGTGGCCTATGTGCGTTTTGCTTCCGTATACCGGCAGTTCCGGGATATCAACACCTTTTTAGATGAACTGAATAAATTGCTGGAAAACCGTAAGTAAGGCTGTTCTCGCATGTGCGGCAGTCCAGCCGAAAAAAGCCGACGGAGCCTCTTTTTTAAGAGAGTTCTGCCGGCTGTTATGTTTTCAAGAGGGCTTTTGAGAGGCACATGCGGCTCAGAGGATGTTTTCCCAGCTGATCCGTTCCACATCCCGCAGATGACCGAGCTGCATGATGAGCAGGTCGCATTCCGCGTCGAATTCACCGGGCTCGTCATGCGAAAGATAAGCGGGAAGGCGGGCGGAAGAAGCGTTGACGGTGTCGATCTCCCGATGGGAGACGATCATGGAAAAAAGCGGACGTTTTTTTGCCCACAAAACAAGAAAGCGCTTCATGTTCCGCCTTGTGGCGGCGGAGTCGCCGCTCTGCCGAAAAGAGGTCTGCATATTTTCTACGGAAGAGACCATTTCCACCGTGCTTTTTTTGAGATAGATCTGCCCCGCCGCGATCAGGCCGATCAGCAAAAGGAGCATGACCGCGACGGCTTTCAGTTTGCTCATGGCGTAACCTCCTGCGGCACGGCTTCAGCCTGCCGCACGCGTGCCGGCGAGCGCGCCTTCGTCCTTGCGGATGATGACGGTCTGATCCAGGCTGTCTACGGTCATAAAAAAGACGCCGGCCGGCGTCAGCCCTTGTGCGGCCAGCGTGGCCGAGAGCCAATCCATGTCTTTTCCGGTGGCGAGCAGCGATTCCAGCAGAACGCGCCCGTCGCAGACGAGCGTGGTGGGCAGGCCGCCGTCCGGCGGGCAGGGAACATCCATCATCTCCGCCGTAACCGGCGTTTTGGGGCAGGTGGGAAAAACGCTGAGCTTGCCGTTTGTCTCCAGCACGGCCACGGCCACGTCCGTGACGCTCTTATAGCCGCAGAGGCGCAGTTCTTCCATCAGGTCGTCCACCGTAAAGCGCAGGCGGCGCATCTCGGCCTGGTTGATCTGCCCGTTCTGGATGAGGATGCTGGGCTTCCCGCTAAAAAGGCGGCGCAGGCGCGTGCTGGAAAGCGTGAGTGCCGAGAGCGTCACCTCGCAGGCAACGAGCATCACGATGGGGATGACGCCGTCCGTCAGCGGGATGGCGGTGTCCTGCATCGGCACGGAGGCCAGATCGGAGATCAGGATGGCGACCACCAGCTCGGAAGGCTGGAGCTCGCCGATCTGACGTTTGCCCATGATGCGTACGGCGGCGATGACGACGGCGTAAAGAATGACGGTGCGGATCATTGCGATGCCCATAAGCGGAAATCCTCCTGTTTGCGGCTGGCCTGTTCACCGGTTTTATCTTGTGCGTCCGGATGTCTTCTTATACGCGGCGGCCCGATTGCAACGGCGGGACATCCATGCTACAATGAGAAAAGAAAAATTGAAAAAGCCGGAAAAATCGGCAGAAGACGGGGCGGTTCGGATTTCATGAGAAGAGCAGTGATCGACTTAGGTTCCAACACGATGCGCATGGAGATCTACGACGAGACAGACGGAAAGATGAATCATATCGTCAGCGCCAAAGAAGTGGTGGGGATGCTGGGCTACGCGGATAAAGGCGTTTTGAGTGAAGAAGGCGTTTTTCGCGTGGTGGAGGGCCTGCAAAGTTTCAGGCAGACGGCGTCGGCCGTCGGTGTGGAAAAGCTTGTCTGCTTTGCCACGGCCGGTCTTCGCGCCGTGAGGAACGCCGACGAGGTCGTCCGCAGCGCAAAGGAAAAGGCCGGTATCGAGATCGAGGTCATCAGCGGTGAAGAGGAGGCCCGGCTCGATTTTGCGGGCGCGTTCATCCCGGCGGATGTTTCGGAAGGCCTTGTGGTGGATATGGGCGGCGGCAGCACGGAGATCGTGCGCTTTGTCTCGGGCCATATTGAAAACTGCATCAGCCTGCCGTTCGGGAGCCTGTCGCTTTTCAAGCGTTTTGTCAAAAAGGTGCTCCCACGGGAAGATGAGCTTAAAAAGATCCACAATTTCGTCGAAAAGCAGCTCGAATGTCTCGACTGGCTGCCGGAGGCCGGGGAGCATGTTTGTCTCATCGGCGGCACCAGCCGCGCCATTGCAAGACTGCACCGCGATGTATACGACCGGGCGGAAGAGCCGCTCCAGGGCTACCTTTTCCGCGCCAAAGACATCGCCGGGCTGAAGCAATGGCTGCTCGGCCACACCAAGGCCGGCATCCGCCAGGTGCTTCGCGTGGCGCCGGAACGTGTGCATACGATCCTTCCCGGCATGGAAGCCCTTTCCCTGCTCATCGAATACTCGGGAGCCAAAACGGTCTCCCTGAGCCGGAGCGGCGTGCGGGAAGGGTATATCCGCTCAAAGATGGCGAAAGATTGAAACGCAGACCGCTTGTCAGATGAAGGGAGGGGACGATGTGTCCGCGCTGTATATTAACCGTGAGCTTTCCTGGCTGAAATTCAACGAGCGCGTGCTGGAGGAAGCATGTGACTCGTCCGTTCCGCTGTATGAAAGGCTTCGCTTTTTGGAGATCTTTTCGTCGAATCTGGACGAATTTTATATGGTGCGTGTGGGCAGCCTGCTCGACCAGTCGCTTTTGAACGGCGGCGGCAAGCCCGATACCAAGACCGGCATGCTGCCGAAAGAGCAGATCGCGGCCGTCGATACGGCGGTGAAAAAACTCTATCCCCGGCGCGACGATGCGTACCGCGCCGCGCTGAAACAGATCGGCACGTTCTCGCATGTGACGTATAAAAGCCTCGACGGCGGCGATAAGCGTTTGGTGCGCGCCTATTTCGACACCGAGATGCTGCCGCTTCTGAGCCCGCAGGTCATCGATTCCCACCATCCGTTCCCGCACCTCGAGAACAAGGTGCAGTATGTCGGGGTGAGGCTCAAGAGCAAGAACGGCCGGCTTTTCGGCATCATTCCGCTCCCGCGGGAGACAGACCGCATCTATTTCATCCCCGGCTCTTCTCATTTTTTGCTGGCCGAGGATATCCTGCTCCGCTTTGCGGATACGGTCTTCGGCGTGTACGAAGTGGAATCCAAGGCGCTCTTCCGTGTGACGCGCAACGCCGATATTGACGTGCAGGAAAGCATCTCCGACGAGGACGTCGATTACCGGAACTATATGCAGGAGATCCTGAAAAAGCGCCGAAAACTCTCGCCGGTGCGGCTCGAAACGAGCTCGGAGCCGGACGGCGATCTGCTCGCTTTTTTTCTCGGCAAACTGCATCTGGTC
>CAUULH010000126.1:0-4421 GCA_963545875.1 uncultured Ethanoligenens sp. | reverse complement strand
TCCACGATACCGATGCGTTTGGCGATACTCTCGGCCGTAAGCCCGTAGTCGCCGGTGATCATGATGATGCGGATCTTGGCCCGATGGCATTGTCTTACGGCGTCCGCGATCTCCGGGCGCGGCGGGTCCATCATGGCGACCAAGCCGATGAACGTCATCTTTTGCTCGATGAGTTCGGGCGTATAGGCGCTCATGCCGGCGGGAAGATGGTCGTCCGGCCCGAGATAACGGCATGCTACGCCCAGCACCCGCAGGCCGGATTCTGCGTAGCGGTCATTTTCCGCCATGATCTCTTTGCGCAGTTCGTCCGTCATCTCCACACGCTCCCCGTTTTTCAAAGCGGTGGTGCAGAGTTCCATGACTTCTTTTGGAGCTCCTTTGATGCAGGCGATATTGCGGCAGTTTCCTTCCGGTCTTTCGAGCTGATGGATGGTGCTCATTCGCTTGCGGCGGGAGTCGAACGGAAGTTCACGCAGACGCGGCGTTTTCTGGATCTGGTGCGCCATGTCGATGCCGGCTTTTTGGGCGGCGACGCCAAGGCAGGCTTCCGTGGGGTCACCAAGGACCGTGTAGCTGTCGGATTCTTTTTCCGGCGGGACGACCCGCGCGTTGCTGCACAGCGCGGCGACGGTGAACAGTTTTTTCAGATCAGAGTTGTCCGCCGCCTTCAACGGTCTGCCGTCGAGGAGCACGTCGCCTTTCGGCGCGTAGCCCTCTCCGGTAACGGTGAAAGCACGGCCCGGCAGCCATGCCTGGCAGACGGTCATTTCGTTCTGCGTCAGCGTGCCGGTCTTATCCGAACAGATCACGGTGGTGCAGCCCAGCGTTTCCACAGCGGAGAGACGCTTGACGAGCGCGTGCTCTTTCGCCATGCGCTGCACGGCCATCGCCAGTGAGAGCGTCACAGTGGGTAGCAGACCTTCCGGAATGAAGGCTACAATCATACCGAGCGCAAAGACGAAAGCCTGTGCGAACGGCTGATGGATAAAGAACAGCGCCGTCACCAGAAAAACAACGCCGATACTTACGGCGATGACGGAGATCTGCTTAGTGAGGTGGTCCAGTTCTTTTTGCAGCGGGCTCGGCTCTTCCTTCGTCGTCTGAGCCAGCTTTGCGATGCGCCCGAACTGGGTCTTCATCGCGATATCCGTCACGACGGCGCGGCCGGTGCCGCTTGAAACCGTCGTGCCTGCAAAGATCAGATTGGGCATTTCAAAACGGGTGAGATCGTCGCGGAAGATCGGGTCGTGCGTTTTGCGCACGGGGTTCGATTCGCCGGTAAGCGTGGATTGGTTCACCTGAAGGTCGCTGCTGGTAAGCAGCCGGGCATCCGCCGAGATACGGTCGCCTTCTTCGATGAGCATGATGTCGCCGGGCACCAGTTCCTCGGCCTGGATCTGCTTCTCTTTTCCGCCGCGGATGACGCGGGAATACGTCGGCAGCATCTTTTTTAAGGCTTCGGTCGCCTTGCCGGCACGGAACTCCTGCCAGAAGCTGAAGACGCCGTTGATGATGTTCACCAGCCAGATGGCGATGGCAAGCTCCGGTGTTCCCGAAACAAGGGCAATGATGCCGCCGGCCCACAAAAGGATAGCCATCAGACTAACGAAATTCGAGAGAAAGACCAGGATGATGGGCTTTCCTCTTTTTTTCTCCAATACGTTTTTGCCGTATTTCTGCTGGTTTTTCACGACATCCTCGTCGGTGAGGCCGGCGGGTCCGGTCCCCATCAGGCGGCAGGCGTCGTCTTCGGACAGCTTATAGATCTTTTCGATATGATTTTCCATACAAGGCGGGTCCCTCTTTTTTCTTGTGGTTTTCTCCCAAAAAAGCGTCCCGTATGGTACGGAACGCCCGGGCAAATGTTTTCCTTCCTTTACAGTCAAAATAAGGATAGCACGTTGACGCTTTTTTTTCAAGCCAGCCGCTCAAAAGGAGGAAAAATACGTTTTCATTCTCGGAATCGTATGGTTTTCCTCGTGAAAATATTGAAAAGAGAAAAAAATCATTGTAGAATAGAAGGGCGGATGTTTTGGATTTATGCATGGGAGGGATTAAAATCAAACTGCTGTCAATCATCGTGCCTGCTTATAATTCCCAAGATTATCTCGGGCACTGCCTGGACTCTGTGATACCGAAAGAAGACGGAACGGACATCGAAGTCATCGTGGTCGATGACGGTTCGACGGACCGCACCGCTGAGATTGCCCGCGCTTATTGCCGCGAGTATCCCGATATCGTCCGGCTGGTACAAAAGGAGAACGGCGGTCATGGTTCTGCCGTCAACAAGGGAATTGAAGCGGCAACAGGTACCTATTGTAAAGTCGTGGACAGCGACGACTGGCTGGATGCGGAAGCCTATCAGAAAGTTCGGTTTTATCTGCGCAATACCAAGCCGATCGACCTTCTCGTCACCAATTACGTCTATGAATACGCGTATAACCACACCCGGAAGATCGTCAACTACCGAAACGTTTTTCCCCGAAACAAGATCATTTCCTGGAAAAGTATGCAGCGTTTCTGGATCAGCCAGCTGATGCTGATGCACTCCATGATCTATCGTACCCAGTTCCTGCGGGATATCGGCCTGAAACTGCCGGAGCATACGTTTTATGTCGATAATCTGTTTGCCTACCTGCCGCTTCCTTATGTGCAGAGATTGGCTTATCTGGATTGTGACCTGTACCGGTATTTTATCGGGCGCCCGGATCAGTCTGTCAACACGAGCGTGATGGTGGTGCGCATCGACCAGCAGCTGAGAGTCACGCGGCTGATGATCACCGCTTTTGACCTCTTTCACGACGTCCACAGCCGGAAGCTTCGAAATTATATGCTCCATTATCTTTCCATGATGGTGGCCATCAGCATCGTTCACATCAACCTTGCCACCGATGAGGAGACACATCGCAAAGGGCAGGAACTGTGGAATTTCATTCGGCAGTATGACGAACGGCTCTATGTGACGATGCGGCACAGTTTTATCAATGTCTGCGCGCGCATCTCCAGTGCCAGCGGCCGAAAGCTCACGTTGAAGGGGCTCAAGATCGCCAAACGGATCTATAAATTCAGCTGATCGTGACTTTTTAAAAGCCCCGTAGTTCATTCAAACTATGGGACTTTTTTCTGCCTTTTTACGATGACATCCGTTTCATCCCTTTATATTTTTCCCGAAGAAACAGGATATATAAGACCGCGCCGAGCGGGAGCAGGGAAATATACTGGATAACATGAAGGAAAAGGCCGGAAGAAAGAGCGGTGGAGGCGTTGATGCCAAGCCCGTCCAGACCGAGGATCGTGCCGTATTCGAATAAGCCGATGGCGCCGGGAGACGCCGGAATGAAATTGATGATGTTTGTAGAGGCGAAAACGGCAAGAGACATCCGGATGGCATGCGCGGCGTTAAAGCCGAACGAAACGAGCGACAGCCATGTGGAAATGAGAAGCAATATCCAGGATATAAAGACCCAGAACATCATTTTGACCAGAGAAAAGTTCAAATAATCTTTGAAATAGTCGTGCAGCTTCGGCACGAGAAAGACCGCCGCGAACGACAGGATGATTCCGGCGATGCAGAGGATCGCCAAGATCCAGAGGACCCGCAGCAGATTTTTGCTTTGAAAGCCGGAAAAAGGAACGGCGAGGACGGAAAGCACCATGATCGCCACAAAATCGGCGTAGGCGGGGAGGACGAGCAGCCGCGTCCGGCGGAGAGCACTGTAATTTTTCGGGAAAAAGGCCAGCCGGAAACCTTCTCCGGCATGAAGGGGCAGCACCATATTCAGCGCATGGCCGATGCCCACGATCTGAAAAGCCATAAGGCGGCCCATCTGCGGGTCGATACCGCGTGTGTAGGCCAGCCCGCGGATATAGTTGGCATAGACGTAAACGAGGATCGATAGAACGAAGAAGAGCATATTCACATGCATATGCTCAAGGCTGTTCAGCTTTAACCCTCTAAAAGACCGGATCGAAAAATAGATGATGACAACAGTGATCAGAAATCCTACCGCCATTTTAATGGCTGCTTTTTTTGACATACGACCGTTCCTTATCCGATTTTTCCCCTTGTCCGTTTGGGAAGCGTAGCCCGAAGGCAACGCTTCTATTATACAGCATAATGCAGACGACTTCAATTTGAGGTTTACCTAGCTTGCACGGCGGTCCGAAGGTATTCTTTGACGTTTTGAAGGGCGTTATTTATGGCAGAACAAACTTTTCGATGCGAATTATCGGCGGAGATGCGCCCTTTCTCTATTTTACACGCCTTTTACTCTTTCTTCAAGGAATCTTCCCAGCAGGGCGGGCGTTTGCTTTTTGTGCCGAAAAGGTATAGAGTAGAGAATGTTATGCTGCGGCGGCCGCGGGAGGAAAGCCGGTCTTTCTCTTTGCGCAGGGTTGCCGCTATTCGATTTTAACAGGGG
>CAUULH010000125.1:0-4449 GCA_963545875.1 uncultured Ethanoligenens sp. | reverse complement strand
TTCTTCCAGATGGAAAAAGACTGCGGCGCGATCTGCCAGCCGTTTTGAGAAGCCTTTGGCTCCGCGCCGATGCCGAACAGCCGTTTCCCTTCGATGGCGAGCGGGAGCTCCGCCTGTTCCAAAGACGGGTTGACGGCGAGCGTCAAACGGCCGCGGCGATAGCAGACGGCCGCGCAGCCGTCTTTGGCAAAGAGCATCTCGAATGGCCCGTCCGCTTCGAGGTCGGCATTCTCACGGCGCAAAGCGAGGAGACGGCGGACCGTGTTGAGCAGAGAATCCGCCTTTTTCTCCTCGGTTTCGACGGTGGGCGCATCGGCCGACGGGTCCACGGGCAGGTAGAGCGCTTCGGGCCGCGCGTGCGAAAAGCCAAGGTTCTCCGTTTCCGCCCACTGCATCGGCGTGCGGCTCCCGGTGCGCGTGTAGCCGCCCTCTTTGCTGACGAGGTCTTTCTGGTAGCGCATGCCGATCTCGTCGCCGTAATATAAGAACGGGACGCCGGGCATCGTGAAGAGGAACGCGTAGGCGATCTTCAGCTCGTTTTCCGAAAAGGCCGGGGCGAGCCGCGGCGTATCGTGGTTGCAGGTGATGAAGCTGATGAAGCCCTTGTCTTTCGTCTTTTGGTACCAGGAGAGGTATTCGTCGGTGAACGGCGAGATCTTCCGGATGCCGTTTTTGGCAAAAAAGCCGGTGGGCGCGCCGGTCTTTTCATCCTGTCTCCGGAAAAGTTCCTGATAGCCGCCGTGCGGGTGATCGAGGTAAAAATCCGAATGGAAGCCGTAAGTAAGCGCGAGCGGCGGATTGCACCACTCGGAGACGAGCGCCGCCTCCGGATAATCGGCATCGAGCATGGCGCGGATGTTCTCCCAGATACGGCCTGTGGCGCTCTTGTTCTTATCGTCCGATTTGACGAGGGAATCCGCCATATCCACGCGGAACCCGTCGCACCCGTGGTCGAGCCAGAAGCGCATGATGTCCTTTAAGGCTTCCGCCGTGGCGCGGCAGGACGGATGGTCCGCCGGAAGCTGCCACGGCGCGGTAGGATGGAGAAAGCCGTAATTCAGCGCGGGCTGAGTGGCGAAGAAGTTGACGATGTAGCTGCCGTTGCGCGGGTAACGTCCGCTCATGAAGCGGAAACCCTGCGACGATTCCAGCCAGCTGTCCGTCCAGATATAGCGGTCCGAATAGTCGTTCTTTTCGGGGTGCGCGCTGGCCTGGAACCACGGATGCTGCTCGGAGGTGTGGCCCGGCACGAGATCGAGCAGGATGTGTATGCCCTTTTCGTGCGCTGTTTTGAACAGGCGGTACAGGTCTTCGTTCGTGCCGTAGCGCGGCGCCACTTTTTTATAATCGGCCACGTCGTACCCCGCGTCCATAAACGGGGAGACATAGCAGGGGTTCATCCAGATGGCGTTGCAGCCGAGGCTGTGAACATAGTCCAGCTTTTCGATGATGCCGGGGATATCGCCGATGCCGTCGTCGTTTGAATCGTAGAACGACTGCGGATAGATTTCGTAAAAGACGGCTTTTTTCAACCAGTTTGGCATAAAGGCTCCTCCTACCATTTGCAGAAAAACAGATGTTTCAGCTTATCTTATTGGGTCATCGATATTCCCGGATCAACGTTCCGTTCCGTTCCAGGATGCCGTCGTGATAGAGTCTTGAAAAATAGACTTTTCCGCCGGAAGGGATGGAAACGGGTTTCTCGTCGCAGTTGAGCAGGATCTCGATCTTGCGGTCCCAGTCGATCTTGATATACTGTACCACGCGCCGGTCGCCGTATTCATTGGGAAAATGGAAGTTCCGGCTTTTGAACGTCGGCTCCGTTTTGCGGAGCCGGATGAGCTCTTTCATATCGCGGATGCGCTCGTCGTACTTTCCCGCTCCGATGTCCGCCCACGGCATACAGCGGCGGCAATCCGGATCAAAGCTGCCCTCCATGCCGATCTCCGTGCCGTAAAAGATGCAGGGGCTGCCCGGCATGGTAAAGAGCAGAGCGAGCTGCTGATAGGCGATGTCCGGGTTGCCCGCGCGCGTGAAGATGCGGTCGGTGTCGTGCGAGTCGAGCAGATTGAACAATACGTCGTTCGTCTGCTGCATATACATCGTGTAATAGTGGTTGATGTCGAATTCCAGGGCCGACGAATTCTGCCTGAGAGAGCGCCAGAACTCGTTGATGCCGAACGTGAGCGGATAATTCATCACGGCGTCGAATTCGTCGCCGCGGAGCCATGCGATCGCGTCGTGCCAGACCTCTCCGAGCAGATAGAAATCGCTCTTTAAGGATTTGACCAGCGTGCGCATTTTTTTGCACAGCGCGTGGGAAAGCTCGTTTGCCACATCAAGACGGAACCCGTCGATGTCGAATTCCGTGATCCAGTAGCGCACGACGTCGAGGATATACTGCTGTACTTCGGGGTCGTTCGTGTTGAGTTTAGGCATATTGGCGGCGAAGGCAAAGGAATAATAGCGCGCGTCCGACGTGTCGCCGTGGTCGGGGTCGAACGGCCAGCGGTTGATCATGAACCAGTGGAAATAACGCGATTTCGGTCCGTTCTTCACCGCGTCGAGCCATGGGGCGAATTTCGGCCCGCAATGATTGAAAACGCCGTCCAGCATGACGCGCATTCCCTTTTGGTGCGCGGTTTCCACCAGCCGGTGAAGCGTCTCTTTGGTGCCGAAAGACGGGTCGATCTCAAAATAATCGGTCGTGTCGTACTTGTGGTTGCTTTCCGCCTTGAAGATCGGTGTGAGATAAAGCCCCGTCACGCCGAGACCGGCGAGGTAGTCGAGCTTTTGCAGAATGCCTTCAAGATCGCCGCCGAAAGACTCGAACGGGCCTACCGGACGGCATTCCCAGGGCTTTACGCCGGGCGGGTCGTTTTTCGGGTCGCCGTTACAGAAGCGGTCGGGAAAGATCTGATACCAGACGGTATCGTTTACCCAATGAGGCGTCTGATTGAGGTCGGCCGGATTCATCCACGGGAACGTGAAATACTGCAGCGAATTGCCGAAGCGCGTGATCTCCTCCTCGGAGAAAAAGCCGTTTTCAAAAAAGAAAAGCGTCTCGTCGTCCGAAACCAAACGGAAATAATAGCGGCAGCGCTTATAGCGGGGCTTGACGGTGGTCGTCCACCAAATGCCTTCCTTGAGCCGTTTTTTATAATAGATCTCGATCTCTTCGCCTTTCCAGCTCTGGTTTGCGCCCCAGATTCCTTGAGAATAAGGGTCGCCGTAGATCAGAAAGACGCGGCGGATATCGTATCCGGTCTTGAGGTTGATGATGAGCTCATCATTGGAAAGGGCATAGCAGTAGTGGTCTGATGTCCGATGATAAACAGCGTCTGTTCGCATAGCTTTCTCCTTCCGGACAAATCAAAAAGCGTTGAGGGGCACTCTTTTCGGAGGCACCGCCGGGCGGAAAGGGTATACGTTTACGTCAACAGGCCGCAAAAATCCGCGGTATGCGGATGTGCGGCAGGTCTTATTTTTTCTGACAGAGGATGACGGCCGACAGCGGCGGTACGATGATATGCCCGGCGGCCTCGGCAAAAGGAGAGGGTTCCGCCCGCAATTCCCGGGCGACGACGCCCCATTTTCCGCGAATGGAAAAGAGCTGCTCCGCGCGGCGGCCATTATAGAAAACGCCGATGCGCTGCCACGCATCCCCGTTCGCGTGGCCAGAAAGGGTGAACTGTACTCGGTCTTTTCGCAGGACGTTGAAACGCAGGTGTCGGGATACCTGCGCCGCTCCGGCCATCCGAAAAGCGGGATGCGCTTTCCGCAGGGCGATGAGATTTCGGCAGTAGGCGAACAGCGTTTCGTTTCGGTCGAGCCGCGACCAGTCGATCGGATTGACGTCCGGGTCGTTGTTGTTGTACGTATTTGGGTTTCCCTTTTTCGTCCGGCAGAATTCATCGCCCAGCAGGAAAAAAGGGATGCCCTGCGCCGTCAGCATGACGGCGAAAGCAAGGGCCCGCATCCGCAGACGCTCGTTTTCGTCTATGCCGGGCGTGCAGGCGGCGATCCGGTCGGTGAGATTCAAATCGTCGTGGCAGGAGATGTAATTGACCGTCTGATTCGGCGAACGCAGCGGGATACCGTCCGAACCCATCGAACATCCCTTCAGCTCCGAGGCGAATCGGCGGGCTGAGGAAGCGCCGCCGCCTTCCGAAAAGCCTTTTGCCGAATCGATCCGGAAGCCGCCGCGCACATTGTCCCGAAATCCGTCGTTGAAAGCCCCGGCGATCCCGGTTTCAGCACAGCCGCGCTGGTTGGCCCGCTGATCTTCCGACAGCAAAGTTGGGATGTTCCATGCCTCGCCGTAAAAAAGCGCGCAGGGATCGATCTTTTTGACGATCTGGCCGAGCTCTTTGATCGTCGTTTTGTCGAGCAGGCCCATCAGGTCAAAGCGGATGCCGTCCAAGTGGAATTCGCTCATCCAGTAGCGGA
>CAUULH010000124.1:0-4506 GCA_963545875.1 uncultured Ethanoligenens sp. | reverse complement strand
TTGCTCCTGTAGAACCTGTGGGTCCTGTCGGTCCGGTTGCTCCTGTAGAACCTGTCGGTCCTGTTGGCCCCGTTGGCCCCGTTGGTCCAGTGGGCCCAGTCGATCCAGTGGGCCCCGTCGGTCCAATGGGTCCGGTTGGCCCCGTTGCCCCTGTGGAACCCGTTGGTCCAGTGGGCCCAGTCGGTCCAGTCGGCCCTGTGGGTCCGACACAGCAACGGCAGGGATCGTATTTCTGACAGGGGTCGCACGGGTCGCCCCAGTAATTTTTGTAAGTGCTCATGCGTTTCCTACCATCCTACTTATCAAAAAAGAAGATCGTACAGTGCTTGCCCGATGTTCTCGAAAGAAAGGGGGCCGTCTGTATATTGTCAATGTATGAAGCGATG
This sequence comes from uncultured Ethanoligenens sp., assembly GCA_963545875.1. GTDB lineage: Bacteria > Bacillota > Clostridia > Oscillospirales > Ethanoligenentaceae > Ethanoligenens. The sequence continues at coordinate 4,120 of CAUULH010000124.1, read as the reverse complement.
GGGGAGAAGGTGAGACGATTCCATTGCAAAACCGGTCGGTTTCAGGTATGATGGAAAAGGAAAAAAACGCAGAAATGTAGAAATCCTGTATGGCGGCGTTTGCGGAGGAACCATTTTGGAGAAAAAACTGGAAAAAGCGCTGCGCATGGTGCAGAAACCGGCGCGTTATACCGGCGGAGAGCTTGGCAGCGTGATCAAAGACCGGGACGAAGTGGATGTGCGGTTTGCTTTTTGTTTTCCGGATATTTATGAAGTCGGCATGTCGCATTTGGGCATGAAGATCCTTTACGGTGCGCTCAATGCCATGGAGGGCGTGTGGTGCGAGCGCGTTTTTGCGCCGTGGACGGATTTCGAGACTCAGATGAGAGAGCGGAAGATTCCGCTTTACGCGCTCGAAAGCGGCGATCCTCTGCGCGAATTCGATTTCATTGGCTTTACCCTGATGTATGAACTCTGCTACACCGGCGTGCTGCAAATGCTGGATCTTTCCGGCGTGCCGCTCCGGGCGGAAGAACGCGGTGAAAACGATCCCATCGTCGTCTGCGGCGGGCCGTGCACCTGCAACCCCGAGCCGGTAGCCGATTTTGCCGATCTCTTTCTCCTCGGAGAAGGGGAAGAGGAGATCTGCGAGCTGATGACGCTTTATCGGCGGTATAAAAAAGAAGGGAAAGGGCGGAAGGCTTTTTTGCGTGCCGCCGTGCAGATCGAGGGTGTTTATGTGCCGAGCTTCTATCAGGTGTCTTATCGGGAAAACGGGACGCTGGCGGAGATGGCGCCGGTCTTTCCGGATGTGCCGGCGCGCGTGCGCAAACGTGTGATGCCCGAACTCGACAAGAGTTTTTATCCCGACCGTTTTGTGCTGCCATATATCGAGATCGTCCATGACCGCGCGGTGCTGGAACTTTTCCGCGGCTGTATCCGCGGCTGCCGTTTCTGCCAGGCGGGCTTTATCTATCGGCCCGTGCGGGAGAAATCGCCGGAAACGCTTGAAAAACAGGCGCGCGATCTCTGCCGGACAACGGGTTACGATGAGATCTCGCTGGCCTCCCTTTCCACCAGCGACTATTCCGAACTGGAGCCGCTTCTCGAGGGACTGACCTCTTGGACGGAACCGGAGAAGATCGACCTTTCCCTGCCGTCTCTTCGGGCGGACAATTTTTCGCGCGAGCTGATGGAAAAGGTGAGCGGCGTGCGCCGGAGCGGGCTTACGTTCGCGGCGGAGGCCGGCACCCAGCGCCTGCGGGACGCCATCAACAAAAACGTGACGGAGGAAGAGATCCTGCACACCTGCCGGCTGGCCTTCCAGGGCGGATGGACATCGGTCAAGCTCTACTTTATGCTGGGCCTGCCCACGGAGACGATGGAAGATGTGCTCGGCATCGCGGCGCTGGCACAGAAAGTGGTGGACGCTTTTTATGAATTGCCCGAGCGTCCGAAAGGGAAGTCCGTGCATGTCAGCGTGAGCGTGTCCACGTTCGTGCCGAAGCCGTTCACGCCGTTTGAATGGGAGCCGCAGGATACGCGCGAACAGATCGTGGAAAAGCAGAAAGACCTGCGCGCCGCTCTGCACAGCCGAAAGATCAGCCTGAGCTATCACGACCCGGCGGTCAGCTTTCTCGAAGCCGTTCTGGCGCGCGGCGACAGGCGGCTTTCCCGCGTAATCGAGCGGGCATACCGCATGGGCTGTCGGCTGGACGGCTGGAGCGAATGTTTTGATTTTGACAAATGGCTGGCGGCTTTCCGCAAGGAAAAGATCGATCCTGTGTTTTACGCCGACCGCCGCCGTGAAAAAGACGAGCTTTTCCCGTGGGACCATCTTGATTTCGGTGTGGAAAAGGCCTTTCTTCGGCGTGAGTGGGAAAAAGCGCAGCGGAGCGAAGCGTCGCTCAACTGCCGGGAGGCGTGCGGTGGGTGCGGTGCCGCGCGTCTGGAAGGAGGATGCCCGCTGTGCAAACACTGAGAATCCGCTTTGAAAAAAGGGGAAGAGCGCGGTTCATCTCTCATCTGGACCTCAACCGCTGTATGTCGCGCGCGCTGCGCCGGGCCAAGATCCCGGTCTGGTATACGCAGGGATTTAACCCGCATCCGTATATCACGTTTGCCCTGCCGCTCTCGCTCTTTTTTGAAAGCACCTGTGAGACGATGGATTTAAGACTCGAAGGCGACATGATGCCCGACGAGATCAAAGAACGTTTGAACGGCCAGATGCCGGAAGGGCTTTGCGTTCAAGACGTTTTTGAGCCCCGGATGCAGGCAAAAGAGATCGTTTCCGCTTCTTATTCCGTCGTGCTGGAATATCCGGAGCTTTCCGCCGCGGAAATCAAGCAGATGTGGGAAGGCCTGCTGGCCTGTCCGGCGCTGCCGGTGGAGAAAAAATCCAAGCGCGGGATGCGCGAGATCGATATGAAGCCCTTTTTCACCCAAGCGGAGACTGAAATGGCGGACGGCGTGCTTTCCCTGCGCGTTCTTCTGCCCGCCGGGCAGCAGGAAACGGTCAACCCTTCGTATTTCAACGCCGCCGTTCTCCGCCATGCGGGGCGGGAAGCCTACCTTGACCCTATCTGCCGCACGGGCGTTTTCAATGCGGAAGGCGAACCGTTCGCATAAAAAAGACTGCCGCCAAACAACACGTTTGCGGCAGTCTTTTTGTCCGGCGCGGACGGAACGTTTATCCCGCTTTTCCCAGGAAAAAGCTGAAGATCAGAATGACGAACACGATGCCGGTGATGACCGCGTAGAGCCGGTCTTTTTCTTTGATAAACAAAAAGATGGAGACGCCTACCCGGATCACGGGTGTGAGGATGAGCAGGATCAGCCCGAGCAGGATGAACGCATACGGCTTGAGAAGAAGGAGACCATTCAGGATATCCGGCAGGCGGGTAGGAAAAGTCTGCCTGGGGTAACCGCTTTTTCCGGTGACGAGGAACAGAACGAGCCCAAAAAGCATCACCCCGGCGCTGGTGAGCACGCCGGCCTGCAATGTACGGCCGATAACGGTTTTGGCATCCTCGGCGCTGTTTTTCGAAGATTTGGAAGTCCGGATGGACGAAAAACGCCTGGTCATACCAGCGTCACTCCTTTGACGATCATCTGCACGGCGATGACGGCCAGAACAGGGATGAAAATGAGGCGAAGCGTGCGGCTGTGCAGGCGTTCCATGATATGCGTGCCGGCCATCGCGCCGATCAGGACGCCGAGCGCCACCGGCGCGGCGATCTTCGGGTCGATATCGCCGCGCAGAAAATATACGCCCGCGCTCGCTGCCGCCGTGACGCCGATCATAAAGTTGCTGGTGGCGCTGGAGACTTTCATCGGCAATTTCATCGCCAGATCCATGGCCGTGACCTTGAAGCTGCCGCTCCCGATCCCCAGCAGGCCGGAAGCCACGCCGGCCGCGTACATCATGCCGAGACCGCCGGGCACGCCGGCCACATGGTAATCCACCTGCTTTTGCAGCGCCTTGTCATAATAAGAGCCGTCGAGTTTCAGCCGGGCCGCCAGCGGATGGGGCCTCACGTTCTGCGGCAGTTCGTCTCCGCGCTTTTTGAGCATCATCCCGGCCGAATACAAAAGCAGCAGCGCAAACAGAAAATACAGCGCGGTAGGATCGATGATGCCGCTCAGGATCGCTCCGGTGATGGCTCCGAGCGTCGTCGCGATCTCCAAAAACATGCCGATACGCAGATTCGTGATGCGGTCTTTTATGTACGCAACGGCGGCCCCGCTCGATGTGGCGATGACAGAGACGATGCTGGCGCCGATGGCATAGCGGATATCCAGCCCGAAGAAAAGCGTGAGGATGGGCGTGACGATGATGCCGCCGCCAAGCCCTAAGAGCGAGCCGAGAAAGCCTGCCAGCACGGCTACGGCGGCGATTTTTAGAGCGAGAAGTGTGAGCATGGATTCCCTGCCTCTCAAAGATCGGCCTACTTTTGATTATTTTGGTTAAAACTAATTTCAATTATATCACTTTTGACCAAAATGGCAAGAAGAAAAGCGGAAGCCGGTAAATAAAGGAACGAGCGGGGATATTTGACCAATAAGCGTCGATTCTGTTTTCTTTCGATGATATAATAGAAGAACGGCCGGCCCTGCGCGGCGCAGGCCGGCGGGTGTGCAG
>CAUULH010000123.1:0-4529 GCA_963545875.1 uncultured Ethanoligenens sp. | reverse complement strand
CCCATTCTCGCCGCCACGTTGAGAAGCCGAAAGTCAATTTTGGACTTGCGGCTTCTCTATCTGTATAGAGACTCCTCACAGAAAATCGTTCAGTCCGGCATCCCCTCCCGGGCTTTTGGGTCCAGCCTGAAATGGTTCCGGCAAAAATCGAGGATGCCGGCTCTGCGCAGCCGGCCGAGCTCACCCGAAAGCGCACTGCGGTCCACGCAAAGATAATCGGCCATCTCCTGCCGGTCAAAGGCGATATCGAATTCATCCGCACCGTTTTTAGCCGCTTCTCCCGACAGATAGGAAAGGATCTTCCCGCGCAGGGTCTTTTGGGAGATATGCTCGATCTTCTGATTTAGCAAGATGTTTTTAGCCGCCATGATCTTCAGCATATTTTCGATAAGACGGCTATGAAACCGACACGCCGAAGAACAGGGATTGATGATGCGGCGGTAATCGATCCACAGCACTTCGCTGTCCGTCACGCTGACGGCCGTTACCGGTAGCTTCTCTGCCTGAACACAAGCATAGGATTCGGCAAACAAGGCACCCCGCGAAAGCTCCGAGAGGATATTGCGGTTGCCCAGATAGTCTTCCCGGACGATCTGCACCGCACCGGAAAGCACGATGCCCACCGCTTTCGCCGGCTCCCCGGCGATCAGGATGATCTCCTGCCGGCGATAGGCAGCTCTTTTGGCATTCAGGCAGGAAAACAGCGGCTCGATCTCGCTCCGTCGTATCCCTTCGAACAGAGGCAGCTGGCTCAAAAAAAGAAATGGATCTTTCATTTTTCTCTTTCGTTGTAAAAACAACAGACGTTTTTCTTCTACTATAGTAGAATACACGCAGGATAGCAAGTTCCCCATTTGTAAGGAGAGTGTACTAAATGATTCGAAAAGTGATCAAGATTGATGAAAAAAAGTGCAACGGCTGCGGGCTTTGCGCCAGTGCATGTGAAGAAGGCGCCATCGGCATCGTGGACGGCAAGGCCCGGCTGCTGCGCGACGACTATTGCGACGGGCTGGGCAACTGCCTGCCGGCCTGTCCGATGAACGCGATCTCATTTGAGGAACGGGAAGCCGCCGCCTATTCGAAAAAGATGGAAGACGCCCATCCCGCGCCGGAAGCGGCGCACGGCTCCGCGTGCGGATGCCCCGGCAGCCGGATGAGAACGTTCTCCCGCTCCGCCGCGGCAGACGCTTCGTCAGAGGAAGAAGCCAGCGAGCTTCGCCAGTGGCCGGTCCAGATCAAGCTGGTACCGGTGAGAGCGCCGTATTTCGACGGTGCAGATCTGCTCATTGCGGCCGACTGCACCGCCTATGCCTATGCGGGCTTCCATCGTCATTTTATTCGGAACCATGTCACGCTCATCGGCTGCCCAAAGCTCGACAGCGTGGACTACGCGGAAAAGCTCACGGAGATCTTCCGGCAGAACCGTATCCAAAGCGTCCGGGTAGTGCGTATGTCCGTTCCCTGCTGCGGCGGCCTCGAGGCGATGGCCAGACGCGCGCTTGCGGCAAGCGGAAAACAGATCCCGCTCCAAGTCACGGTCATCTCGCCGGACGGAGAAAAGGACTGAACGCGGTGCGGCCGGCACATCGGTGAGAAATTTGTTCCTTATAAAAAGCGGGCGGCGATCCAAAAAGAATCGCCGCCCGCTTTTTGGGAAAGATAGCTTATGTCCTCTGATAGATCCGTACGATCTTGATGGAGAAAAAGTCGCAGACCAGCAGATTGTTGCTGCCGAGCTCGCGGAGGACGATATAGTTCGCGCCCACAGCCAGCAAATTGCCCGTGCGGTCCGATAGTGTCCCGGTTCCAAACAAAAACTCCACCGTGACATCTTTTCCGATCTGCGTGATCAAGTAGCCGTTTAAAAACTGAGTGCTGTCCAGCGTAGTGGAGCCCTGCGGCATCAGGCTGGGAGAAAGCACCGTCCCTGCCGGCAGCATGCCGCCCTGGCTGATGCCCGCATTGTAGCCCGCCGTCTGCGAAGTGCCTGCCTGCGTATTGCAGGAGCATGGCTGCTGCGTACGCGTGTAGTCGTTCATAGGAAAACTCCCTTCCGACCTTTTCAGGTCTGAGCATAGAGCTTTGTCGGTGAATAAAAACAGTGGTCGCCGATATGGACATAAAATACGCCGGAACCGTTCGCGGGAAAATAAGTAGGACAGTTGGCGCTGTATGGGTTGAAATACCACAGACAGTTGCCCACGGCGCCAAGCGCGCCGCCGCCAAGGGCCCAGTCGGCAATATCATAATGTACCTGAGTCGGGCGCATATTGTAAACGTTCTGCATATTGTATTCACCGCCCACCGTCTCCTGCATACAGGTGAACTGCCCGGTCTGCGTCATCACGTCGCGCAGGCTGCCCTGGTTGATGCGCATGTACTCACCGTAGGAAACGTGTACGCGGTTCATGATGACCGTGGCCACGGCACGCATCCCGTTATCCCCTTCGCCGCCCGCTTCGCATTCGATCATCCGCGCGAAAAGTTCCCGCGTGGTAAGCGGCATAATGATCCCCCCTGACAATCGCTTAGCCTTACCAACAATATATGGAAAATCAAGAAATCGGTTCTTGTTGTCATACGCGGGAAATTCAAATGAGCTGCAGCCTCTGACTATGAACAAACTGTGACTTTTTTTTGAAAGGAATTTGACATAAAGAATTGAATTACAAAAAAAACTGTGTTATTCTTGTAGAAAATATTCTATTACGTCCACCCAAAGTGCAACCAAAAGGAGGAAAAAATGGCTTCAGCTAGTCTATCAGGCGACATTTCCTGGATGCTCACCTCTTCTGCGCTGGTTCTCATCATGACACCAGGACTTGCATTTTTCTATGCAGGCATGGTCAAACGGAAAAATGCGGTCAACACGATTGCCTCAAGCGGTTTCATCATGGGGCAGGCCTCTCTCATGTGGGTGCTGATCGGGTTCACGCTCTCATTCAGCAACATGTCCACCGGTTTCATCGGGAAAGGCTTTATCGGCAAGGGCGGCTTTATCGGTGACCTGACCTGGTGGGCCATGCGCTTTACTGAAGGCGTATCCGGCTCCACGGTCTATTATCCGACGACCGTTTGCTTCGCCATCTTCCAGATGATGTTCGCCATCATCACGCCAGCCCTGATCACCGGCGCCTTGATGGAACGTATGCGTTTTTCTTCGCTGTTCGTTTTCATCGGCTTCTGGTCTCTGCTCGTCTATTACCCAATGGCCCATATGGTCTGGGGCGGCGGCTTTCTCCAGCAGCTCGGCGCGATCGACTTCGCCGGCGGCACGGTGGTGCACATCAGCTCCGGCGTCAGCGCGCTGGTCGTCTGCATCATCCTCGGCAAGCGCAAGAACTTTGGCAAAATGAGCTATCAGCCGCATAACATCCCGTTCGTGTTCCTCGGCGCGATGCTTTTGTGGTTCGGCTGGTTCGGCTTCAATGCCGGCAGCGCCGGAGCGGCCAACTCGCTGGCCGTCCACGCGTTCATCACCACCAACACGGCTACGGCGGCAGCCATCCTTTCCTGGATGCTCATCGACCGCGTCAAGACCGGAAAATGCACGCTGGTCGGTATCTCTACTGCCGCGGTCGTCGGCCTCGTGGCTATCACCCCGGCCTGCGGCTTCGTGCCGATCTGGGCCTCCATCGTGATCGGCGCACTGGTCAGCCCGATCTGCTACTTCTTCATCACGGTCGTTAAGCCGCACTTTGGCTATGACGACGCGCTCGACGCTTTCGGGTGCCACGGCATCGGCGGCATCTGGGGCGCCATCGCGACCGGCCTTTTTGCCACGAAGGGCTTTGAGGCGGCCGGCGGCACCGATGCCGTTCAGTGGAACGGCCTGCTCACAGGCGGCGGCGTAAGCTTGCTCTGGCGTCAGTTGGTCGCCGTAGGCGTCACGATCGTGGTCGCCGTCGTCGGCTCGCTCATCGCTCTCGGCCTTGCCAAGCTCATCTGCAAGAGGCTTCGTGTCACACCGAAGGAAGAAGATGTCGGCCTGGATCTGACCGAGCACGGCGAATCCGCCTATCCTTCTTTCAACGGTCTGGATTAACGGCAAGGAGGGTCATCTGATGAAAAAAATCGAAGCGTTTATTCGCCCGGAAAAATTTGAAGACATCAGGGGAATGCTCCAGTCCATCGATCTGAGCGGCATGACTGTCACTCAGGTGAATGGCTGCGGAAACCAAAAGGGCTGGAAAGAGTACTTTCGCGGCACGGAGCTGGATGTGAATTTCCTCCCCAAACTCAAGATTGAGATCATCGTCAAAGATGATAAAGTGGATGCTGTGGTCGAAAAGATCATGCAGACCGCCCGCACCGGAGAAGTCGGAGACGGCAAGATCTTCATTATGAATGTGGAGAACGCCGTTCGTATCCGTACCGGTGAGCATGGAGAAGACGCTCTGGAGAAATCCAAAAAATAAAAAAGACCGTCTGTCTTTCTGCAAAGACCGGAGAGCCGATTTCAGGCTCTCCGGTCTTTTTTATGGCTTTTCCCGTCGCCTCAAAAGCACCTATCTGCTCAATATTGCAAT
>CAUULH010000122.1:0-4531 GCA_963545875.1 uncultured Ethanoligenens sp. | reverse complement strand
CATCGCGTCCATCGTACTGATCGTCATCGTGCTCATCCAGCATGGCAAAACGTCCGCGCTGGGCGGCGGCATCACAGGCGGCTCGTCCGAATCGTTTTTGAATAAAAAAGGGACCAGCACCGCGGATGCCGTGATGATCCGCTGGACGCGCATCGCCGCGGTCGTTTTCATCGTGCTGATCGTCGTGGTGCAGATCATCATGGCTTACGCACAGTAAGGACGTTGCGGCCCCGCGGAGAGCGGGGCGTTTCTTTTTTGCTGTTTTTACGGCATACGGCAGACCATAAAGCATACGGGAGAACAGAAAACATGAACAGTACCAAAGTCGAAGAACGCATTCTTCATTTTCTTGAGGGCCCGACCTATCGCCCGATGCTGGTCTTTGAGCTGGCGAGAGCGCTGCGGCTGCCGGACAGCAGCCGCCCGGCCTTTGTGCGCATGCTCCATCAGATGGAACGGAGCGGCAAGGTCTCCATTTCGCGCTCGAACCGCGTGCAGGTGCGCAAACTGGCACCGGCGAAGCCCGCTGTGATTGCCAATCTTTCCAAACGGGGCGGGTTTGCCCATCCCGCGGATGAATCCGGCGACATCTACATCGACAAGAGCCGTCTGATGGGCGCCATGCCGACAGACGAGGTGGAAGTGCGCATCATCCGGGAGACCGACCGTCTGCCCGAAGGCGAGGTCACGAAGCTCGTCAAGCGGAATTTCGTCAAATTCACCGGCACCTATACCCGCGAGGGCAATCAGGGCTTTGTGCTGCCGGATTTCGGCCTGAAAGAGCGCATCGAAGTCGAGCCGGCCGATGTCAAGACGCTCGGCGAACACGAAAAAGTGATGGCCGAGATGGTCCGCTACCCGTCGGAGAGGGACAACGGCCAGGTGCATGTCCTGCTGAGCTACGGCTCGGCGGACAGCGGCGCGTCTTGCTGCCAGGCCGTGCTGGACCGCCATCACGCCAGGCAGGAGTTCCCGCCGGAAGTGATGGAAGAAGCGCGGAACGTTCCCACGTTCTGCGACCCGGCTGGCCGGCTCGACCTGCGGGATGAGATCATCTTCACCATCGACAGTGCCCATTCGAAGGACCTCGACGATTCCATTTCGCTTTCGCGCAAGGGGGACGGCTATCGGCTCGGCGTGCACATCGCCGACGTTTCGCATTATGTCAAGCCGGGCATGGCGCTCGACGATGAAGCCTATGAGCGCGGCACCTCCATCTATTTCGGCAACCGCGTCATCCCCATGCTGCCGGTCGAGCTTTCCAACGGCATCTGCTCGCTGAACCCAAATGAGGACAGGCTGGCGTTCACCGTGCTCATCGACGTAGATAAGAACGGCGAGATGAAAGCGTATGAGCTCCATAAGAGTATCATCCGCTCCTACGTCAAAGGCGTATATGACGAGATCAACGCCATTTACGACGGCACGGCGGCGGACGAGATCAACCAAAAATATGAAAAGGCCCTGCCCACCATCGCGCTGATGAAAGAGCTTTCCGAGCGGCTCCAGCTCGCGCGCAAGCGCCGCGGCGCCATCGATTTCGATTCCGATGACTGCGAGATCGTTTTTGATGAAAAAGGCGTGGCGGTAGATATCGTGCGGCGGGAGCGCGGCATCGCCGAGCGCATGATCGAGGAATTCATGCTGCTCGCCAACGAGGCCGTGGCGCATTTTGCCAGCGACCATAAGCTGCCGTTCGTCTACCGCGTGCATGAGGAGCCGGATTCGCTCAAACTCGAAGGTTTTGCCGCTTCTCTGGCCGCCGTGGGCATCGACAACCGCAAGATCAAGCCGGGCCTTGAGCCGCGCGACCTCGCCGCCGTGCTCGAAAAGATCGCGGGCACGCCGAAAGAGCGCGCGCTCAACCAGATGGCGCTCCGCACGATGGCAAAAGCCCGCTACGGCCCGCAGTGCCTTGGGCATTTCGGCCTCGCGCTCAAATATTACAGCCAGTTCACATCGCCCATCCGCCGCTACCCCGATCTGTCCATCCACCGCATCCTTTCCGATTATCTCGAAAACCACATGCCGGCGGAGAAGCTGACCGAAACGTATCATACGTTTGTGGAAGAGGCTTCGGAACAGTCCAGCGACCGCGAGGTCAACGCCATGCAGGTCGAGTGGGACTGCGACGATATCTACAAGGCCGAGTATATGCTCCAGCATGTGGGCGGCACGTTCCCCGGCACCATCACGGGCGTGAAGTCCTACGGCTTCTACGTGGAGCTTGAGAACACCGTGGAAGGGCTCGTGCGCGTGGAAACGCTGAAGGGCTGGTTCGATTACGACGAGCAGAACATGCAGCTTTTCTGCCCGGCGAACGGCAAGCGGTATTCCATTGGCGACGAGGTGAACGTTTTGGCCGCCCGCGCGGAAGTCGCGCTCGGTCAGGTGGATTTCGAGCTCGCCTGAAAAAAGAAAATAAAAGAAGCAGGGCTTTTCGTCCTGCTTCTTTTTCTGCCTGAAAAATCTCCCGGCCAAAGACCGGAAGATTTTTTTTAAAGTTCTCTGAGCGCGCGGTCGAGCCAGATGCTTCCGATGTCGAGCGCATTGTAGAGCCCGTCTTTTTCCGTTTTCTTGATGACGCGGTCGCGCACGCGGATATCGCTGTCGGTAGCCAAGAGCTGTACCTGGATCTTGCCGGCCGTGGGCGTATCTTTGGTCTTCGTCTCGTTCAGAATCTGCATCATGATGACGTATTTGTCATACATGTTGCCGTAATAAAGGGTGCTGCCGCTGCGGACCAGCGGTTTCCCCTTATATGTCAAAAAAGCCTTCTTTTTGGCCTCGCTGCCTTTTTTCGTCGCCATGGCTCATACTCCTTCCGATGCCGTCTGTTTCCAAACGGTTCCAAACGCTTTTTTCATTATAACATACGGCTCGATTTCTGTAAACCGCCGGAAGAAAGGCGAAATTCTCCTGCCTGCCTGCCCACGGCTGTTGCACAGCGCAATTTGCGTGTGATATAATAAGAAAAGGTTTTGTGCTTAATAGCGGCCGGGTTTCTGCCCGCCGCGTCATTTTGAGGGTGCGGCTCCCCGGTGCTTTGCCGGGGGCCTTTTATGCGGCCCGATTTTACAGGAGGTTCTTCGTTTCATGGAGTGGACGGGCTTAAATGAACTGCGCGAGGCGTACCTTTCCTTTTTTGAAAGCAAAGGGCATCTGCGCCTGCCGAGTTTTCCGCTTGTGCCGCGGGGGGACAACAGCCTCCTGCTCATCAATTCCGGCATGGCGCCGATGAAGAAATATTTTCTCGGCCAGGCCAAGCCGCCGTCTAAGCGCGTGACGACCTGCCAGAAATGCGTCCGCACGCCGGATATCGACCATGTGGGCAAAGACGACCGCCACGGCACCTATTTCGAGATGCTGGGCAATTTCTCGTTCGGCGATTATTTCAAGCACGAGGCAACCAAGTGGGCGTGGGAATTTATCACCGCGGTCGTCAAACTGCCGGTGGACCGCGTGTACGTCACCATCTTTCAGGATGACGACGAGGCGTTCGATATCTGGACGAAAGAAGTCGGCGTCGAAGCGTCGCATATCGTGCGGCTCGGGCGCGAGGATAATTTTTGGGAGCACGGCAGCGGCCCGTGCGGTCCGTGCTCGGAGATCTATTTCGACCGCGGCGAAAAGTACGGCTGCGGCAAGCCGACCTGCGGGCCGGGCTGTGACTGCGACCGCTATGTCGAATTCTGGAACATCGTGTTCTCCCAGTACGACAGCGACGGCAAAGGCCATTATTCGCCGATGAAGAAGCCGAATATCGACACCGGCATGGGCCTTGAGCGCCTGGCCTGCGTGATGCAGGAGGTGGACAACCTCTTTGAGGTCGATACCGTCCAAAACATCATGAAACACACGGGCCGCATCGCGGGCGTGACCTATGGCAAAGACGAGAAAACGGATATCTCGCTCCGCGTCATCACCGATCATATCCGGAGCACGACGTTCCTTGTGGGCGACGGCGTTCTGCCGTCGAACGAGGGCAGGGGCTACGTGCTTCGCCGTCTGCTCCGCCGCGCCGCGCGTCACGGCCGTCTGCTCGGCATCCATGAGCCGTTCCTTTATCAGGTGGCCGAGACGGTCATCTATGAGAACGCCACCGCCTACCCGGATCTCGCGGAGAAAAAAGCCTACATCCAGAACGTTATCCGCGCCGAGGAAGAGCGTTTTGCCGCCACCATCGATCAGGGCCTTGCCCTGCTGGAACAGCGCATCGCCGCCCTGCCGGAAGGCGGTGTGCTTTCCGGTGACGACGCGTTCCGCCTGTACGATACGTTCGGCTTTCCGCTCGATCTCACACAGGATATTTTGAGCGACCGCGGCTTTTCGGTGGACGCCGAGGGCTTTGAATCGCGCATGAAAGAGCAGAAAGACCGCGCCCGTGCGGCCCGTGCCGCCGGGATGGGCGAGGCGTGGGTGGATTCCAAAGACGACGACACGCCGGAAACGGCATTCGTCGGCTCTGAAAAACTCTCCTGCAAGGCAAAGGTGACGGCCATCATCGCCGAGGGCGAGCGCGTAGGTCTCG
>CAUULH010000121.1:0-4561 GCA_963545875.1 uncultured Ethanoligenens sp. | reverse complement strand
ATGCGTGTTGTAAACCGCGGACCGCTATTTTCTTCACCGGCGGAAGGTCTGGAAGGAGTATTAATGGGAAACGAACAAGTACAGAACCCGGCGGACATTTTCGGCAAATATGTCTTTAGTGACGCCGTGGCGAAAACACGCTTGTCAAAAACCACCTATAAAAGCCTGAAAAAGACGGTCGACCTGGGCCAGCCGCTCGACCCGTCCATTGCCGATGAGGTCGCTTCCGCAATCAAGGAGTGGGCCATCGGTTTGGGCGCCACGCATTTCACCCACTGGTTCCTGCCCATGACCGGCCTCACCGCCGAGAAGCACGACGCGTTCATTTCCCCCACGGGCGACGGCCAGGTAATCCTTTCCTTCTCCGGCAAAGAGCTGATGAAGGGCGAGCCGGATGCCTCTTCGTTCCCGTCCGGCGGCCTGCGCGAAACGGCTGCCGCCCGCGGCTACACCGCGTGGGACACCACTTCCCCTGTGTTCGTCAAAGAAGGCTCGCTCTACATTCCGACCGCTTTCTTCTCCTATACCGGCGAGATCCTCGATAAAAAAGCGCCGCTTCTCCGCTCCAACGAAGCGCTCGATAAGCAGGCCCGCCGCGTGCTGGCCGCTTTCGGCAAAGATTATGTCAAAAAGGTGACGGCCACCGTCGGACCGGAACAGGAATACTTCCTGGTCAACCGTGACCTCTACAATAAACGTCTTGACCTCATCCTCACGGGCCGCACGCTGTTCGGCGCGCCGTCCCCGAAAGGCCAGGAGCTGGCCGACCAGTATTTCGGCGTTCTGCGCACGAAAGTCGTCAGCTTTATGCACGAGCTGGACAAGACGCTCTGGGAGCTCGGCATCACCGCGAAAACGAAGCACAACGAAGTCGCGCCCGCACAGCATGAGATCGCGCTGATCTTCGACCCGTCCAACGTCGCGGTCGATCACAACCAGCTCGTGCTGGAGCTCCTCCAGAAGATCGCCGAGAAGCACGGCCTCGCCGCCCTGGTGCACGAGAAACCGTTCGAGGGCCTCAACGGCAGCGGCAAGCACATCAACTGGTCGCTGGCCACCGACGACGGCGAGAACCTGCTCGACCCGACCGATAACCCCGGCAAGAACCCGCAGTTCGTCGTCTTCCTGGCCGCCGTCGTCAAAGCGGTGGACGAATACGCCGATCTGCTCCGTCTCTCCGTGGCGAGCGCCGGCAACGACCATCGTCTCGGTGCCAACGAGGCGCCGCCCGCCATCATCTCCATCTTCGTCGGCGAAGAGCTCGAAGGCCTCATCGACGCGGTGGAAGACGGCAAATCCTTCTCTTCTCCGGCCGCGAAGAAAACGAATCTCGACATCTCTTCCCTTCCGATCATCACGGAAGATAAGACCGACCGCAACCGCACCTCGCCGTTCGCCTTTACGGGCAACAAGTTCGAGTTCCGTATGTGCGGCTCCTACACGAACGTCGCCGGCCCGGCTTTCGTGCTGAACACCGTTGTGGCGGAAGCGCTGAGCGAGATCGCCGACAAGCTCGAAGGCTCCAAAGATGTCAAGAAGGACGCTCTCGCCATCGCCAGCAAGATCTTCAAAGCGCATAAGCGCGTGATCTTCAATGGCAACGGCTACACGGACGAGTGGGTCGAAGAAGCCGAAAAACGCGGCCTGCCGAATGTCAAGAACACCGTGCTGTCCGCCAAAGCCTATCTGAGCAAAAAGAACCGCAAAGTCCTCGAGAAGCACGGCGTCCTCTCCGGCAAAGAGATGGATTCCCGCTATGAGATCCTGCTCGAGAACTACGGCAAGATCATCAATATCGAAGCGCTCACGCTGGTCGATATGGCCGACCGCCAGCTCCTGCCGGCGGCCGACAAGTATCTGACTCAGCTCGCCGCCACGGTAGCTACGCTGAAAGCCGCCGGCACGACGAACAAAGCGGACGCCGACAAGCTGGCCAAAGTGGTCGCTCTGTCTGAGGCCATCTCCGCCAAGACCGCGGCTTTGAAGAAAGAAACGGCTGCCGCCGCCGCAAAGGAAACCAACCTTGCGACCGCGACCGCTTACTGCGACAAAGTCGTTCCGGCCATGGAAGCTCTCCGTGCCGATATCGACACGCTCGAGCCGATCGTCCCGGCAGACATCTGGCCGGTGCCGGTCTATTCCGATCTGCTTTTCCGGATCTGAATAAGCAAAAGGATTTAAAAACGGTGCGGGCCAGACGGTCCGCACCGTTTTTTTTGGCCCTTTTTACCCGCCAATAGCCATTAAAAAAGCGTCCCGGAGAGATTCTCCGGGACGCTCGTTTATCGGGTCGTTTGAAAATCAAAAATACAGTCAGCTGTTCAGCGCTTTTCCGACAGATTCCAGATAGTCTTCGACATTGCTCTTGATAACGGTCACTTTCGGCCCATAGACGACCTGGACGCCGGTGCCGTTCTTCATCAAACCGACCGCGCCCGACTGTCTGAGCTTGGCATCCGCCACTTTGGAAGCGTCGACGACCGTCACGCGCAGGCGCGTCGCGCAGCTGTCCAGACCGGTGATATTCTCCGCGCCTCCGAGCCCTTCGACGATCAGAGCCGATACGGAATCGGCCTCTTCCCGTTTAGAGGCAGACGCCTGCTTTTTGGCGTCCCGTTTGGCTTCCATATCTTTGCGGGAATACATCTTGGTCTCGGCATCATCGTCTTCACGTCCCGGCGTTTTGAGATCCCATTTGAGGATAAGGAAACGGAACAGAAAGAAATAGACGCAGAAATAGACGGCGCCGACCGGCAGAACATCGATCCAATTGGTCTTGGCATTTCCCTGAAGGATGCCATAGAGGAAAAAGTCAATCAGGCCGCCGGAAAACGTAAGACCGACCGTACAGTTCAGCATCTGCATGATCATATAGGAAAGGCCGGTAATGACACAGTGGATGCCGTAAAGGACCGGCGCGACGAAAAGGAAGGAGAACTCGATCGGCTCGGTGATGCCGGTCAGCATCGAAGTGAGCGCCGCGGACAGCAGGAGCGCGCCCGCCGCTTTTCTCTTTTTCGTTTTTGCCGTCGTATACATGGCCAGCGCGGCGCCGGGAAGACCAAAGATCATCACGGGAAACTCGCCGGTAAAGAAGCGGGTCGCGTTCGCGCTGAAATGCACCGTATGCGGAGAGGCCAGCTGGGCAAAGAAAATATTCTGCGCGCCCTGAACGGTCTTTCCGTCGATGACCATCGTTCCGCCCACGGCCGTCTGCCAGAACGGGAGATAGAACACATGGTGCAGGCCGAACGGGATGAGCGCGCGCTTGATGAGGCCGAACAGAAACGTGCCGAAATAGCCGGACGCCGTGACCGCGCCGCCGAGGGCAAAGATGCCGCTCTGAGCGAAAGGCCAGAGATAAAACATCACGATGCCCACACCGATATAGGTGAGCGTGGAGATGATGGGCACGAACCGCGTCCCGCCGAAAAACGCGACGGCGGAAGGAAGCTGGATCTTATAAAACCGGTTATGCAGCGCGGCCACACCGAGCCCGACGATGATGCCGCCGAACACACCGGTCTGTAAAGTCGTGATGCCCAGCACGTTCGTGGTCATGCCGACGGGCATATTCGATGTGTTTTTGCCAGCCAGCGTGAGCAGGCAGCCCATCGTCTGGTTCATCACCAGATAGGCGATGGCGCCCGACAGCGTGGCGACCGCCTTTTCCTTCTGCGCCATGCCCAGCGCCACACTCATGGCAAAAAGGAGCGGCAGGTTGGAAAAGATACAGCTGCCCACGGCAGACATGATGGTGAGGACGACATACAGAGCCGTTCCATGCCCCAGCACCGCGGAAAGGTGATAGGTCTTGATCATGGCCTCATTCGTAAAGGAAGAGCCAAGCCCCAGAAGAAGGCCCGCGATCGGCAGCAGGGCGATGGGAAGCATGAAAGAACGCCCAATGCGCTGCAAAACACCGAAAGCACCGCTTCTCTTCATCCAACGACCTCCTCGGCTATTTCAGCGTATATTCAAGGACAACGGTTTCCCCGGCCACCGCCTTCCCGAGAAACGTCTTACAGGAAGAAACGGTGTCCATGTTGGTAATGATGATCGAGGTGTAGAGGGCATAGCCCTTTTTTTTCAGCAGACCGAGATCGACCTCGGCCAGCTTCTGCCCCGCTTCGACCCGGTCACCTTTTTTGACGAAGCTCTGAAATCCTTCTCCTTTCAGCTCGACGGTGTTGATGCCCACATGGACCAGAAGATCGGGCCCCTCTGCGGTATGGATGCAGTATGCATGCAGGGAATCCGGCATATCGACGATCTCTCCGGATGCCGGGGCAAGCACTGTTCCGCTCTCCGGCAAAACGGCGATGCCGTCTCCCAGCATTTTCTGTGCAAAAACATCGTCCGGCACCTCGGAGAGCGCCACAGCCATACCCGTCTGCGTGGAAGTTACCGTCTTGCTTTTCTTCTTCCTTAGCCCAAACATAAAAGATTTTTTCCCTTCCAATATCAAAATGCGAAATATACACGCCGGTCCTTGCCGTTCCGACGCCGTCCATATCCGCGGCGGCATGCCCATGCTGCCGCTAGCTCAATGTGCCGATGG
>CAUULH010000120.1:0-4602 GCA_963545875.1 uncultured Ethanoligenens sp. | reverse complement strand
AGACCTGGTCGAACACTCTGCCCGTCGCCGGATCGACGATATCGATCACTTTGCCTGACGTTCCTGCCGTCCATTTGCCGTCGATATACATTTTCTTGATTGACATAACGCTCCGCCTTTCTGCCGCCGTCTTTATTTTTTCAATTCCGTCCAGATGGCATTGTATTTTGCCAGCGTGGCGGTATCCAGATTCTTGACATGCTCGCCTTTTTTGATGACGCTCTCCGGCACGTTTTCGGCCGGATTGCTCGTATACGTTTTTCCTAACAGCTTAATGGCCGCCGTATTCGGCTGGAGATACGGATATTCTTCCGAAACTTCTTTAGCTACCTGCGCCCGCAGCATATAGTTGATAAACTGCGTTGCCTGTTTGACATGCGTGGCGCCTTTGGTGACGCACCAGTTGTCCTCGAAAAAGTAGGCGCCCTCTTTGGGATAGACGATCTTGATGGCCGGATTTTCTTCCATCGCCATGGCGATCTCCGCGTTCCAGCAGTAACCCAGCGAAGCATCCCCGGCGATCAGGGCCGATTTCGGGCTGTCGCTGTCGTACAGTTTGATGTTGTCTTTCAGCTTGAGCACCTGCGTGCGGATGAGCGCCAGGCGGCCGCTGTCTGTTTCGTTCATGCTGAAACCGATGCTGCGCGCAGACATGCCGATGACGGCCCGGTAATCGTCCAGCGACACGATGGTATTTTTATATTTGGGGTTGAACAGGTCGGCATAGCTGGTGATCTTGTCTTTGATAACGTTCGTATTGACCGCGATGGCCGCCACGCCGGCGAGATACGGCGCCGAATACTGATTGTCCGGGTCAAACGACTGGTTCAGATACTGGCTGCCGATGTTTTTCAAATTGGTCAAAGCGCTCTTGTCGAGCTTTTGGAGCAGACCCTGATCGATCATCTGCGTGACCATATAGTCGGACGGCTGAACGATGTCGAAAGCGCCCGCTTTTTCCGATTTGACCTTGGCCAGCATGTCTTCATTGGAAGAATAGGTGGAAACGTTGACTTTGATGCCCGTTTCTTTCTCGAAATTGGTCACGACGCTGTCCGGCACATATTCCGTCCAGATAAAGATATTGAGCGTGCCGTTCTTTCCGAGTGCTTCCGTGGTGTTCCCGCTGTTGCCGAGGATGCTCACCAGCACCACGGCCGCCGCCACGGTGCCGGCCACGCCGTACCGCGCCGGAACACGCAGACGGAAAAAGCTGCGCGTCACAAAGGAGAAAAAGCGTTTCAGCAGCCCGGTCTGTGCCAGGATCACAAGGCCGGTCGTGCCGACCAAAATGAGCGTGGAAAGCGCGTTGACATCCGGCGACACGCCGCTCTTGATGCTCTGCATGACTTTGAGCGGAAAAGTCATCGTCTGGCCGTTGGTGAAATAACTGATGATGACGTCGTCGATGGAAAGCGTGAAAGCAAGCAGCGCGCCGCTGCCGATGCCGGGCGCCAGCACCGGCAGCGTGATATGGAAGAAGGTGCGCAGGCGTGTCGCGCCGAGGTCCATCGAGGCTTCTTCCACCGACATATCATAGCCGTCGAGGCGGGCCCGCACCGTAAAGATCACGAACGGGATGCAGAACGTCACATGCGCGAGCACCAGCGAAAGCATGCCGCGCGGGATGTTCGTGCCGGAAAAAAGCGTTAAGAGCGCGATGCCGAGCACGATCTCCGGGATGACGACCGGTATGTAGAGCAGCGCGTCCAGCACGCCTTTGCCGCGGAACGTGAAGCGGTACATGCCTACCGCGGCCAGCGTGCCGACGATGACCGAAAGCAGGGTGCTGGTCAGCGCGAGGATGATGGTATTGGCAAAAGAGCTGAGCAGAGCCGTATCGCCGAGCAGTTTGCCGTACCACACGAGCGAGAAGCCGCCCCATTTGAGATACGGCTTGAACAGGTTGCCGTTGAACGAATTGATGACGATAATCGCGATGGGCAGAAACAGGAATGCGTAAATAAGGCCGCAGTAAACGGCGCCCGCGCGTCTTTTGGCCAAAGCACGTCCGTTCATGTTCACACCCCCAAGCTCTTCATGTCGCCGCCGCACTTCTGATACAGTTTGACCAGAAGCAGCGTGATGACGATCAGGATAATGGAAAGCGCCGCGCCGAGCGGCCAGTTGTTCCCGCTCTGGAACTGGCGTTCGATCAGGTTGCCGATGACATCGGCGTTTCCGCCGCCCATGATGTCGGAAACATAGAAGTATCCGAGGCAGGGGATGAACACCATGATGCAGCCGGAAAAGACGCCGCTCGTCGTCTGCGGCAGGATGATCCGGAAAAACGTGGACGGTCCGCGCGCACCGAGATCCGCCGAAGCTTCGAGCTGGGCCTGGTCGAGCTTTTCAACGGCCGTATAGAGCGGCAGCACCATAAACGGAAACAGCACGTAGATCATACCTAAGACCGTCGCGCCCTGCGTGAACAGGAACTGCACCGGCGACGAGATGATGTGCAGCGCCATCAGCAACTTGTTGAGCAGGCCGCTCGCGCCTAAGAACGTGCGCCACCCGTAAATGCGGATGAGCGAATTGGTCCAGAACGGGATGATGACCATCATATAAAGGATGGTCTTTTTGCCGGGAAAGACCCTGGCGATAAGAAACGCGAACGGGTACGCCATCACCAGGCAGATCAGCGTCGCAAGAAAGGCGATGAGCAGCGACTGTCCGTAGATCTGCAAATAATCAAGATCGATCAGATGCTGATAATTCGCCGTCGTGAAACGGAAGACCACATTGTAATTCTGGTCGAGGCTGCAAAAGCTCATGATGAACACATAGATGAGCGGCACCGCCACAAAAAAGATCATCCACAGAGACACCGGGCCGAGCATCACGAGAGCCGATCCGGCTTCCCCTGTTAGTTTTTTTCTCCGCAC
The DNA here is from genome assembly GCA_963545875.1 of uncultured Ethanoligenens sp. Classification (GTDB taxonomy): domain Bacteria; phylum Bacillota; class Clostridia; order Oscillospirales; family Ethanoligenentaceae; genus Ethanoligenens. The sequence goes on along the minus strand of CAUULH010000120.1, from coordinate 1,714 downwards.
CTTTATCACCGCTTTTCTAACCCAAACGGGCATTTTTTACCGCGCTGTAAACGACCTGATCGCGCGGATGGATCAGCCTTGCGTCCTCCGGCTTCCAATACAGGTAGACCGTGCCGCCCATCGGAAGCGCCGTGCCGGCGAGCCGCTCCAGACGGACTTCGAACCCGTTGCTCAGCACCACGATGGATTTGAGGACGGACCCGACATAGACCTGCTCTTTGACGACGCCTTCGAGCTGAAAGCCCGCCATCGGTTTATCGGAATAGAGCATCCGCTCCGGCCGCACGGAAACGGCCACCATGTCGTTTGGATGGAAATCGGAGCCGCAGCCCTCGATAACACCGGACTCGACGGTGATGGAAACTTTCCCATCCGCCGCGGAGCGCACCATGCCTTCGAACAGGTTGGTCTCCCCGATGAACGTGGCGACGAATTTCGACGCCGGGGATTCGTAGATCTCTTTCGGATGGCCCACCTGCTCCAGCACGCCGTCGTGCATGATGGCGATGCGGTCGCTCATCGTGAGCGCTTCTTCCTGGTCGTGTGTCACATAGAGGAACGTGATGTTCAGCTTCCGCTGAAGACGTTTGAGTTCGAGCTGCATCTGCTTGCGCAGTTTGAGGTCCAGCGCGCCGAGCGGCTCGTCTAAAAGGAGCACTTTCGGCCGTTTGATGAGCGAGCGGGCGATGGCGACGCGCTGTTTCTGCCCGCCGGAAAGCTGCGAGGGCCTGCGCTCTTCAAAGCCGCGGAGCTGCACCAGGTCGAGCATGGCCATCACGCGCTCGCGGATCTCTTTTTTCGGCACGCGGTCCATTTTCAGGCCGTAGGCGATGTTGTCGAAGATCGTCATATGCGGAAAAAGAGCGTAGCTCTGAAAGACCGTGTTCACATCCCTCAGATACGGCTCTCTGCCGGCGATATCTTCCCCTTCCAGCATGATGGTGCCGCTGTTGGGATGCTCAAAACCGGCGATCATCCGCAGAGTCGTCGTTTTGCCGCTTCCGGAAGAGCCGAGCACCGTTAAAAATTCACCTTCGTAAACATCCAGCGAGAGATCGCGCACCACATGGTTTTCGCCGTAATATTTGTCGATATGCTGAAGGCTCACCATCACATTTTTATCCAAAGTCCCGGCCTCCTTTCTCTGTCACAGCGCCTTCGTGCCGCGCTCGCCCGTACGGATGCGCACCACGTCGTCGATCGTGCGGATGAAGATCTTGCCGTCGCCCACGTGCCCGGTCGTCATCCGCTCCCGCACGGCCGAGATGATCTGCTCGGCCACATCGTCCTCTACCACGACGGCCGCCCGGATCTTGGGCAGCAGGTTGATGTTCATTTTAAAGCCCTTGATCTCATTGACGCCTTCTTCCACGGCGCCTTTCTGCGTGCCGCAGCCCATCACGCTTGAGACCGTCATGCCGCCGCAGTGGACTTCGTCCAGAATGGATTTCAGCGTTTCCAGCTTTTCCGGACGGATAATCAGAATGAGTTCTTTCATATTTTTTCCTCCCAAGTTGGAATATCAAAATAAAAAACAACGAAAAGGGAGCTGCCTGCCGACTCCGGCAGACAGCCCCTTTGCTTATTCACAGTATGACATATCCACAGGTAAAAGGCCATTCACCAATAGTACGATTTTTAGAGTATAGACAAAGTATATTATCATATTTTATTATTACTTTTAACAAGCAAAATGAAAAAAACTATTGAATTA
>CAUULH010000119.1:0-4736 GCA_963545875.1 uncultured Ethanoligenens sp. | reverse complement strand
CAAGGGGATGTCCCTCGTTGTCCGCTGTGAACACACGGCCCGTTTCAGTCCTGATTTCCATGTTCGTTTCCTTTCACCTTTTGTGTCGGCTTGTCCGTGAGAAGCATAAAATGGAATACGCCCGCTTTTCCAAAGGAGGGATGAACCATGTATGATCTTCTTCCCGTGCTTCTTGTGGGTGTGCTCGCCTATGAATGCGGAAAGCGGAATCGCTGCGGTTTCGGTCGGACTTGCGGGTGCAGGCCGGCCTGTGCGCCCTCTTGCCGCTGCGGAGAGATCTCCTCTTCGAGGTGCTCTTCCTGCTATCCTGTCGGATATCCCCGTGCCGGCTGGTGGTAATCGTTTTTTCGCGGAGAGCTCCCGCCCTATTTCAAAAAAGGGCGGGGGCTCTTTTTCTGTCGGCCCGCGTATACGGAAAGTGCCGTGCTTTTATTATAGCATCAGCAGAAATATCCCGCAACGAACGCTTTGAAAAGAATGCGGAACGCCGGGCTTTTGGGTGCAAAGGGTGACAAAGTTGAATGTTCGCCGCTTTTGCGTTAGAATAAAAATGAATGACTTTACAATTCCGGAGATAAAAACAATGCTGCTCACTTTTTTTACGTCTTTGCAAAGCATCCTGCCCATCATGATCATGATCGCGGTCGGATACGGCATGTCGCGCGCCGGGTGGATCGACGATAAATTCGGCACCGCTATCACGAAATATCTTTTGAATATCGCCCTTCCATGCTATATGATCTGGAACCTCGTCGGCAATTTTGACCGAAGTAAGTTCCTGTCGCTGATCGGCGGCATCCTGATCCCAATGATCTCGATGGGCATTACCTATGTGCTGGCTATTCTGGTCAGCGATCTCATCAAAGTCCCCCGCAGTCATCGGGGGATTTTCCGTTCCGTTTTTTTCTGCTCCAACACGATCTTTGTCGGGCTGCCCATCAATCTGGAACTGTTCGGCGCAAAAAGCGTGCCTTATGTCTTGCTTTATTATATCGTGAATACCACTTATTTCTGGACGGTCGGGAACTATGAGATCAGCTGTGACGGCCCGGGCGGGCACAACGCGTCTTTTTTCTCCAAAGGAACACTCAAAAAGATCTTTACACCGGCGCTGCTCGGGTTCATGGTCGGCATCGTGTTGATCTTATTTCAGGCAAAGCCGCCGGTATTCGTGATGGATACCCTCGATTATCTTGGCTATCCCACCACGCCGTTCGCGCTCATTTTTATCGGTCTGGTGCTCAGCTCGGTGGCGCTCTCGAAGCTTAGATTCAATAAAGAGATCTGGATCCTGCTCGGGGCCCGCTTCGTTCTTTCACCGGCGCTCGTGATCTTATTGCTGCATTTTATCCATGTGCCGCCTTTGATGGCCAAAGTGTTCATCATCCAGTCCGCCATGCCGGCCATGACGAATACCAGTATCGTGGCAAAAGGCTATGGCGCGGACTATCAGTATGCCAGCGTGGCCATCGTGGTGACGACGGTCACTTGTATCTTGGCCGTTCCGGTGCTTATGGTCTTGATCTAAAAAATAAAAGCAGAAGAAAGAGCTTGCCTGTTTGAGGCAAGCTCTTTTTTAAAACGACGGTCGTTTTGATCTTAAGCTGTAAAAGCCCGTATGATGGCGTTATAGCCCGCGCAGGCGGCTTTGAGCTGTTCGATCTCCACATATTCATCGACCGTATGCGCGAGATTTTCCCGTGAAGGTCCAAACCCGAACGTACGGATGCCTGCTTCGCCCGCGTAATGGCTGCCGTTTGTGCAGAAAGAATATTGGGTGATCGCGGGAGCAAGTCCCGCATTCCGCAAAGCCTGGAGAGCCGTCTGGATAAACGGTTCCTTCTCATTAAACAGCCAGCCGGGGAAAAAGCGTTCGCCGGTGATCGTGCTGCCCGTGTGACATTTTTCCGAGCCTTTTGCAAACGAGAGCCGCGCGTGAAAAGAAGGGTCCGCCGCGGATAGCCGCTCGATCTCCTGATTCAAGGGAGATAGAACGCTCTCCGGCGTTTCGCCGACCAGCAGGCGGCGGTCGTAGGTCGCCCGGCAATAGTCCGGGACCACCGAGGCGCCCGGGTAAGGCAGCGATTTGATATCCGTCAGCTCCAGAATGCCCTTTCCGAGCGGCGGCTTTTCAATGCAGGGCATCTTTTTCAGCGCGTCGATCAGCTTCATCATGCTGTATACCGCATTGATGCCTTTTTCGGGATTGGCAGAATGGGCGGACTTACCGAAAGTTTCCGCGACGATCTCCGCGCGTCCGCGCTGGCCGACTTTCAGATTCAGTTCGGAGGCCTCGCCGATGATCACATAATCGGGTGAGACCCGTTTGCTGACGCTCCGGGCCGCCACGCCTTCAAAGCATTCTTCATGGACCACGCCGGCGATCGCGATCTCACCGGCAAAATCACCTTTTGCTTTGCCGAGAAAAGCGCCGGCCGCTGTGATCATGGCTGAAAGCGCGCCTTTCATGTCGGAAGTGCCGCGGCCGTAGATGCGTCCGTTTTCGATCTTGGCCTCAAACGGCGGATGCGTCCACTTTGATTCTTCCCCGACGGGAACCGTGTCGATATGCGCGTCGAACAGAAGAGTGGGGCCGGGGCGGCTGCCTTTTGCCCGTGCGATGATGCTGCCGTATTCGTCCACCTGGATGTCGGAAAAACCGGCTTTTTGGAATAGATCTTTCAGAACGGATACGACGCCATCTTCATGGCCGGAAAAGCTCGGCTTTTTGATCAAAGCCTGACAGACAGGCACAACGTTCTGGTAGGATTCGAAAGCCATTTTTACGCCTCCTCGCGGATGGGAGCCGGATAAGCTCCCCGCCATACGATGTTTCGATATACGCTCGGGTCCGTGTCGCCTTCCGTGCTGTAAAGCACGACGCGGGAATGAGAATCAAACCCCATTTTTTGTTTTAGTCGGGCGAGCTCCGGCCGCTCGAGGATAGCGGCCAGAGCCCCGGCCGTCACGGCTCCCGATTCTCCGGAGATCACGGAAGCGTCTCCGGAGAGCGGATTGCCCAAAAGCCGCATGCCGTCGGCCGTTACCCAATCCGGCACGGAGAGGAAGAAATCCCCGCATTTTCGGAGAATATTCCAAGCCATGGGGTTCGGCTCACCGCAGGCGAGGCCGGCCATGATGGTCTGCATACGCCCGGTCACAGCTGTTTTTTTGCCGGATTTTATCGAGCGGTAAAAACAATCCGCCTGATCCGGTTCCACGACGACGATTTTCGGCGGGTGATCCGGAAAAGCGTGGATGAAAGCGGCCGCCATCGAAGCGGCAAATGCGCCGACGCCTGCCTGAACGAACAAATGAGTAGGCGCGAGACCGTCCAGATCGTCGATGACTTCCCGGGCCGTGGTGGCATAGCCCTGCATGATCCAGCGCGGTACGTCTTCATACCCTTCCCAGGCGGTATCCTGAACCATCACCCAGCCGTTTTTATGGGCTTCGGAGGCTACAAAACGCACTGTGTCGTCATAGTTCATATCCGTGATATCGGCTTTGGCACCGAGCTCGCGGATGTTGTTCAGCCGTTGTTTTGTCGTTCCCTCCGGCATGTAGATGACGGCTTTGTAGCCGAGCTGTTTGGCCGTCCAGGCCACTCCCCGGCCGTGATTGCCGTCGGTGGCGGTGGCAAACGTGATCTCGCCGAGGGCGCCGCGCGTATTTTCCTGCCGGAGCTCATCCAATGAGACCGAGGCAATATCTTTGTGCAGCATTTTGCACAGGCAGTTGCCTACGGCGAATGAAGCGCCCAGCACTTTGAACGCGCTCAGGCCGAACCGGCGGGATTCATCTTTTACGGCGATATCGGCGATGCCGAAATGATCGGCCAGACGGGAAAGGTGCACCAACGGAGGCCGGGTATATGCTTCAAACAATTTGTGATACCGCAGGACCGCGGAAGAATCGATATCCTCCAACAGCGTGTGCAGATTCTTTTTTTGCGTGTTTTTATTTTCAAGCCAATTCACAGAACAGACCTCACATTTTCATTCGATTCGTTTCAGAGTTTTCTCGGCAGGAAACAGCCGCCGCCTTTTTGGCCGACAAAGACGCCGTTCCGCACCACGGTTTTTCCGTGTGAAAAGACGGTTTCCACTTTGCCGCGGAGGGAAAGACCGTTGTAGATGCTTCCCTCATCCGTCACGGTCCAAAGGCGGTCAGGGTCGAACAACACGGCATCGGCATCCGCCCCGGGCATCAGCGTTCCTTTTCGGGGGAAAAGCCCCTCGGCCTTTGCGGGATTTTCCGTATATTTCGGAAGGATCTTTTCGCCGTACAGCGTAAACATGGCGGAAAAAGCGTAGCGTATTCCGCCTACGCCCATCGGGATCTCACTGACGAGCGGTTTTTTCTTGGCTTTACGCGGAAAAGGACAATGGTCGGTGGCCAATACATCGATGCTGTCGATCTCTTTCCGGAGCTTTTCTTTTTCTTCCGCTGAGCGGAGAGGCGGCGTCATCGTGTAAAAACAGCCGTTTTCCGTTTGATACACGGAAGAATCGAACCAGAAATACTGCGGGCAGCTTTCGAGGATCACATCTTGGTGCAGCAGTTCGCCGTATTGTTTTCGAACGCGCTGCGCCGTGCTGCCTGCCGAAGTGTGGACGATATATAAAGAACCGCCGCAGGCCTTGGCCAATTCGCAGAGGTTCAGCACCGCCGTGCGCTCGCAGAGCGCAGGCCGCGCGTGCTCATGGTCGGCCACCGGGATATCCGGCCCTTCG
>CAUULH010000118.1:0-4747 GCA_963545875.1 uncultured Ethanoligenens sp. | reverse complement strand
ATCCTGGCGATCTCCTGCGTCGAGGCTTTTATGGCCACGCTGGACGGGAGCATCGTCAATATCGCTCTTCCGGATATCGCCAAACAGATGCGCGTATCCATCAGCACGGTTCAATGGGTCTCCAGCGCCTATCTGCTGGCCATCGTCCTGCTGCTTCTCGTTTGGGGCAAGCTGGCCGATCTGCACGGCCAGAAGCCGGTCATCATCATCGGCTTTCTCTGTTTCGGCGCCGGCTCCCTGATGTGCAGCCTGTCGCCCTCGCTCGATTTTCTGATTATTTCCCGCGTTTTGCAGGCCGTGGGGGCAAGCTCCATGATGGCGCTCAGTCAGGGCATGGTGACCGGGACGTTCGAGCCGGGCGAGCGCGGCGCGGCGCTCGGACAGGTGGGCATGATGGTGGCCGTCGGCAGCCTTACGGGGCCGTCGCTCGGCGGCATTCTCGTCAATGCGTTCGGCTGGCCGTCGATCTTCATCATCAACGTGCCCATCGCCGTTTTTTCGGCGGTCCTGTCCTATTTCGTCCTGCCTTCGCATACCGAGCCTTCCGCGTCTCAGCCCTTTGACTGGAAAGGCACGGCGTTTTTCTCTTTTGTCCTGCTCGTCTTTTTCCTGCCGCTTCTGCTGGTGCAGCAGGGCAGCCTCTCCGCGCTCTGGCTCCTGCCCGCTTTTGCGGCCGCGGCGGCGGGCATGGCGGCTTTTATCCATACGGAGCGCCATGCGGATGACCCGCTTGTCCACCTCAGCCTGTTTAAGGCAAGGCCCTTTACCATCGGGCTCTTGCAGGGCTATCTCATTTTCCTGTCGCTTTCGGCGACGCTTCTGTTCATGCCGTTTTATCTGCAGGACTTGCTCGGATACAGCGCGCTCCACGCCGGGCTCATCATCTCGGTCTATCCGCTCGCGATGGCGTTCGTTTCCCCGCTCAGCGGCCATCTGGCGGACCGCATGTCCACCAAGCCGCTGACGGTCATCGGGACGAGTATCTCCACCGTGTCGCTTTTCCTTTTTGCCGCCGTGGGGCAGAAAACGCCCATTGCGCTCATCATCGCGGCGCTCATCCTGCTCGGCGTGGGCAACGGGATGTTCCAGTCGCCCAACAATACCGATGTCTTCGGCGCCGTGCCGCCCGATAAACTCGGCATCGCGGGCGGCGTCAGCGCGCTTTTCCGAAACGTGGGCTTCGTTTCCGGCACAGTGTTCTCCGTGCTCATCTTCTCGTTCGGCGCGGGGCTCGGCGTGAACGCGATCTCCGGCCATATGGACCCCGCCGCGTTCCTGCGCGGTTTTTCCCCGATCTTCATCTTCTGCGGCATCTGCGCCGCCGTCTCGCTTTCTTCCTGCTTTATCCGCGCCGCCAAAAGTCTGAGGGCTTAAAAATTCCGCTTTTTCCTCTGGACTTTTCAAATGGACGGGTGTATACTGAAACAAATCAGGATTTAGCCTTTTAAACCGGTCCCGTGAGGCTGGAAAGGGTTGGATGTTTAAGCGAATACGCGAAAAGTACATTCAACGGCCCGGGACGATTCCGAGCCGTTTTTTCTGCGGACGGAACGCATATTTATTCATTTTAACCGTATATTCATTCCATAAGGGGAAGGCTCATGCAGGAGATCAAGGCGGAGATCATGGATGCCAAGGCGATGGCGAGGGCCGAAGCGCGCATTTCCTACGAGATCGTGGAGAAGAACCACGGCGCGGCACAGGTCTGCATCCTCGGTATCAGACGGCGCGGCGCGGTGATCGCCGTGTGCATCGCGGAGAAGATCAAAGAGATCGAGGGCACCGACGTGCCGATTGGTTTTTTGGATATCACGCCCTACCGGGACGATCTTGAAAAAAAGGGGCCGGCAGACGCTTCTTCTTCTCAGGGGACGGACATCCCGTTCGATGTGACGGGCCGGCGTGTCGTGCTGGTGGACGATGTGCTCTTTACCGGCCGGAGCGTGCGCGCCGCCATCGACGCCATTATGGACCGCGGGCGGCCGGACCGCATCCAGCTCGCCGTGCTGATCGACCGCGGCCACCGGGAACTGCCCATCAGCCCGGATTTTGTGGGCAAGAACGTGCCTACCTCGCGGAGCGAGACGGTCGAGGCGCGCGTGACGGAATTCGACGGCGAGAACCGCGCCGTCATCTGTGTGAATGGAGGAAACGCATGAGCCGGTTTCTCATCCAAAACGCGTCGCTCATCGACCCCGCGGGCATATATGCCGGAACGGGCGATGTGCTGATCGAAAACGGGCGGATCAAGGCGATCTCTTCTTCCCCGCTCAAAGCGGACGATGCGGAAACGCTCGATGCTTCCGGGCTTTTTCTCGGGCCGGGGCTCGTGGATATGCACGTCCATCTGCGCGACCCGGGCCAGACGGAAAAAGAGACCATCGCGGGCGGCTGCGCGGCGGCGGCGGCGGGCGGCGTGACAGCGCTGGCCGCCATGCCGAACACCAGACCCGCCGCCGATACGCCCGAAGTGCTCGCCTATGAGAGAAAGCAGGCGGAGCCGACGGGCGTGCGGCTCTTCCCCATCGCGGCGGTGAGCAAGGGACAGGCCGGCGGCGAGCTGGTCGATTTTGAAGCGCTGGCGGAAGCGGGCGCGGTCGCCTTTTCGGACGACGGCCACCCGGTGAAAACGGCCGGGCAGATGCTCGAAGCCATGCGCCGCGCCGCGAAAGTGGGCAGGCGTGTGATCTCCCACTGCGAAGAGAAGAGTCTTTCCGGGCGCGGCATCGTGAGCGACACGGCGGCCGGCCGGCTCGGCGTGCCGGGCATCCCGGCGGCTTCCGAGGCCGTCCACGCGGCGCGTGAGGCCGTGCTGGCCGAAAGTACCGGCCTGCCTGTGCATATCGCGCATGTGAGCAGCCGGTTCACGGTCGCGCTTCTGCGGGACGCCAAGCGCCGCGGCGCGCCGGTGACCTGCGAGACCTGCCCGCATTATTTCAGCCTGACCGATTCGCTCCTCGATTCGCGCGACGCGGATTACCGCATGAATCCGCCGCTCCGGGAGCCGGCGGATGTCGCCGCCGTGATCGAAGGGCTGAAAGACGGCACCATCGACGCCATCGTGACCGACCACGCGCCGCATACGCAGGCGGAAAAAGCCGATTTCGGCACCGCGCCGAACGGTGTGGTGGGCCTTGAAACGTCGCTGGCGGTTGGCATCACTTATCTCGTGCGGCCGGGGCATCTTTCCCTTCCCCGGCTTTTTGAAAAGATGAGCGCGGCGCCCGCAAAACTGCTCGGCATCGACGCGGGCCGCCTTGCGCCCGGCGCGCGCGCGGATCTCGTTCTCTTTGATCCGGACGAGGCGTGGACGGTGCGGCCCGAAGCCCTGCACGGCAAGGCGCGCAATACGCCCTATAAAGGCATGACGCTTTATGGTAAAGTGCGGTACACATTCTCCGGCGGCCGCCGGATCTTTGCGGACCGATAAAGGAGGGATGGCTTTTGTCGATGGATACGCTGCGGCGGAAGATCGCCGCGAAGCAGAATCCCAGCATCGCGGGGCTCGACCCGGTCTTTTCGCGCCTGCCGGCTTTTTTGAGAGAAAAAGCGCTGAGCGAGGGCGGCCATACGCTCGAGGCGGCGGCGGAAGCCGTGTTTGCTTTCAATAAGGCCATCCTCGACGCGGTGGCGGATATCGTGCCCGCCGTCAAGCCGCAGTGCGCTTATTATGAGGCGCTGGGCTGGCCGGGCATGCGTACGCTCGCGCGGACGATCGCTTACGCGCACGAAAAGGGGCTTTTCGTGCTCACAGACGGCAAGCGCGGCGATATCGGCCCCACGATGGCCGCTTATGCACAGGCGCATCTCGGCACGGCGGACATAGACGGTACGGCCTGCACGCCGTTCGGCGCGGATGCCCTGACGGTGAACGCCTATCTCGGCAGCGACGGGGTGCTGCCCGCGCTGGAAGTCTGCAAAAAGCGGGGCAAATGCGTTTTCATTCTCGCCAAGACGTCCAATCCGTCCTCCGGCGAGATCCAGGATAAAGACGTGGACGGCGGCCCGCTCTACCTCCACCTCGGCCGCATGGCCGCGCACTGGAGCGATATGGCGGGCCGCGGAAGACCGTACGGCATGGCGGGCATCGTGGCGGGCGCCACTTACCCGCACGAGCTGGCGGAATTAAGACGCGAACTGCCGCGGACCTTTTTCCTCGTGCCGGGATACGGCGCGCAGGGCGGCGGCGCAAAAGACGTGCTGCCCGCCTTTGACCTGAGCGGCGACGGCGCCGTCGTGAACAGCTCGCGCGCCATCCTCTACGCCTGGCAGAAAGAGGGCTGCGACGAGCACGATTTCGCGGGCGCGGCAAGACGCGCCACCGTGCGCATGAAAGAAGATTTAAACACCGCTTTGGCGGAACGTTGATATCAAAGGAACGAAAAGGAGTTTACCATATGACCAAAGCATACCTCCTGCTGGCGGACGGCACGGTGTTCGAAGGCGTGTCCATCGGCGCGCGCGGCACCACTGTCGGCGAGACGGTCTTCAATACCAGCATGACGGGCTATGAAGAGATCTTGACGGACGCCTCTTATTACGGGCAGATCGTCACGCAGACCTATCCGCTCATCGGCAATTACGGCGTGAACGACGAGGACGTCGAGTCCCGCCGCTCGTGGGTGAAAGGCTATATCGTGCGGGAGATCAGCGAAACGCCCAGCAATTTCCGCTGTGCCGGCACGCTGGACGCTTTCCTCAAAAAACAGAACGTCGTGGGCCTCGCGGGCATCGATACCCGCCGCCT
>CAUULH010000117.1:0-4778 GCA_963545875.1 uncultured Ethanoligenens sp. | reverse complement strand
TGAAAGCGAACGGCAAGCTGGATGTGGGCGGCGCGGTAGGGCATACCGGCACGCTTCAGGTGCTCAAGGACCTGAATCTGAAAGAGCCGTATTCCGGCACGACGCCGCTCGTCTCCGGCGAGATCGCGGAGGATGTGGCACAGTATCTTGCGGCGAGCGAGCAGGTGCCGTCCATCTGCGCGCTCGGCGTGCTGGTGGGAACGGACCTGCATGTGCGCGCCGCGGGCGGCTATCTCATCCAGCTTCTGCCCACGGCGGACGAAGCGGATATCGCGCGTCTCGAGCAGAATCTGAAGCATGCGCCCGTCCTTACCTCGGCGATGGATAACGGCCGGACGCCGTGGGCGGTCGTGAAAGACGTCCTGCTCGCGGGTTTTGAACCCGAGATCCTCGATGAGCGCACGGCCGGCTCTGTCTGCGACTGTTCGCACGAACGGGTGGAAAACGCCCTGCGCAGCCTCGGCGGGAAAGAACTGCGCGCGATGATCGCCGAACAGGGCGGCGCGGAAGTGGTCTGCCATTTCTGCGGCAAAAAATACCGCTTTACACCCGCCGAGCTTGAAAAACTCATTTCGGCCAAATGAGCGGGTTTTCGGCTTCCGCGCTCACCGGCTCAGCGAGATTCAAATGGAAACTGGCGCTGTACGGCGTCGTGGTGGGCGTTTTTACCGGCCTTTTGATCGTGTTCTACCGGATCGGCATTGACCGCGGCACACAGACGGCCGCGTCTCTTTATGCCTTTTTCCGCCTGCATCCGGTCTTTATCCTGCCGTGGGCGGCGGCGGCCGCGGGCGCGGGGCTACTCATCGCGCGGCTCGTCAAATGGGAGCCGATGGCTTCCGGCAGCGGCATCCCGGAGACGGAGGGCGTCGTGCTCTTTGGGCTAAAAATGCGCTGGTTCACCGTGATGCCCGTGCGCATCTTCGCCGGGATCCTCGGCAGCTTTTTCGGGCTCTCGCTGGGGCGCGAGGGGCCGTCTATCCAGATCGGCGGCGCGGCCGGGCAGGCCGCGGCACGGATCGCCAAACAAAAGCAGTTCGAGGAGAAAGTGCTCATCACCAGCGGTGCCGCCGCCGGGCTTTCCGCCGCTTTCAGCGCGCCGCTCTCCGGCGTGATGTTCGCGCTCGAAGAAGTGCACAAGAGCTTTTCGCCCGTCATCCTGCTTTCGGCTACGGCGGCGGCGGCTCTGGCCGATCTGCTCACCAAAGTCTTTTTTGGTCTGAAACCGGTGCTCGATTTCACGGCCGTTTCCCAGCTCCCGCTGGACCAATACGGCTGGCTCATCCCCGCGGGCGTTGTCTCCGGCCTCGCCGGCGCGGTGATGAACCGCGTACTTCTCGCTTTCCGCGGCCTTGCCGAAAAGATCCCGCGTTACGCCAAGCCGGTCATCGCCATCGGCGTCGCGCTGCCGTGCGGCCTGTGCTTCCCGCTCGTGCTCGGAGGCGGCGAGAACCTCATCCGCTTTGCCGAAGAAGCCAAGAGCGGCATCCTGTTTCTCTCGCTCCTGCTCGTTTTGAAGATGCTGTTTACCAGCACGAGCTTTTCGAGCGGCATACCGGGCGGCATCTTCATGCCCATCCTCGCCGTGGGGACGCTTTCCGGCAGTATCCTCGGCGTGGCGGCTTCTTATGCCGGGATGCCGGCGCGTTATATCTCCATTCTTGCCGTGTGCGCTATGGCGGGCGCGCTTTCCTCTTGCGTGAAAGCGCCGATCACGTCCATCCTGCTCACGGCGGAGATGTCCGGCTCGCTCGTCCATCTGCTGCCCGTCACGGTCTGCGTGTTTCTGGCCCTGCTCGTCTCCGATCTGCTCCGGACCGAGCCGATCTATGAGGCGCTCCTTTCCCGTTTCGTGATGAAAAAGAGCGAAAAAAAACCCGCCGGAGAGGGCGGGGAGGATCTTTTCCTTTTTCCGGTGGAGCTCGGCAGCGCCGCGGCCGGAAAGACGGTGAGCGCCGTAAAATGGCCGGAAAGCGTGCTGATCGTCAACATCCGGCGGGGCGAAAAAGAACTTGTGCCGCGCGGGAGCACCCGGATCCTGCCGGGCGATTCGCTCGCGGTGATCTCGGCGGAAGCCGAAGCGGAAACACGACGGCGGATGGAGGCACTCTGCCGAACGGGGCGGTGAGCCTGCGGCCTTATAAAGCGGAGCCGGTCTGCTGGCTGTACTGCTGGAGGATCTGCTGGTATTTCGCCATAAAAGACGGGTCGTTCCTCAGATAGATGACGAACGCGATGAGCGCCGCGCTGAGGGCGATGGCAACCACGCTGAGAATGATTCCGGCGACGGCCTGTCCCGCGCGGCGCTTTTCCCGATGAGCGGAGACGGCGGAAACGATGCCGAGCACCAGCCCGACGACGGCGGGAATGACGCCGATCACGAAGATGGCGAGCACGATGCCGATGATGCCGAGCACGAGAGAAGCAAGGGCCATGCCGTCGCCGCCTTGGGCGGCCGGATAGACCGGCATCGCATGGTCTTCACCTGTGGCGCTGAACAGATAGCCGCAGTTCGGGCATACGACAGTCTGTTCCTCACAAGCCTGCTTGCATTGCGGACATTGTTTCATAATAAAATAAATCCTTCCCTAATAAAAAAGGCTGCCGGCCGGAGAGCTGCCTCAAGAAACAGGCCGGCCGTCACGAAAAACGGAACACAAACTGAAAAAGCTGAATGAAAAAGAGGACGGTGAACACCACGCTGAGAAGGGCGAGCCCGGAGGTCACGACGCCGGCAATGGCAAGCCCCGGACTGCGGCGGCGGTGTGCGGGGGAAACCAGCGCGATGATGCCGAAGATGAGCCCGAGGATAGCCGCGGGAATGCCGAGGATGAACCAAAACGTGCAGATGCCGATGATGCCAAGCACGAGCGAAGCGATCCCGAAACCGCTGGAGGAAGCCTCGGATTCGTATTCGTTGCTTTTCCAGAGGGAAAAATCGAGCCCGCAGTTGGCGCAGAACGTATCTTCCGGTCTGCAGGGCTCGCCGCAGCGCGGACACTTCGTCATACCGGAGTCCTCCTTTGAAAGCACGGCCCGTCAAAGCCGCGCGTTTGAACTTTTCAATCTATCCGTAAGTATACAAGATTTTACGCAAAAAGAAAAGACGGAATCCAGTTTCTGTTAAAAGATTGCCGCTTGTTTGAGAGGGCGGTATAATAAGAAGAGCGTTTTGATGGAATGGGAGAATGGATGTATGAAAGAAAAATATGATATCGCCATCATCGGCGGCGGCATCGGCGGCCTGATGTGCGCTTGGCGTCTTGCGGAGAAATGCCCGGGCGCTTCCGTCGTGATCTTTGAAAAAGGCGCGGATATCACGGAGCGCCACTGCCCTATCATCGCGGGCGAAGTGCCCACCTGCATCCACTGCAAGACCTGCTCCATCATGGAAGGGCTGGCCGGCGCGGGTGCGTTCTCCGACGGCAAGTATATTATCTCGCACGAATACGGCGGCTGGCTGCCGGATTTTCTGCCGGTAAATATGGTGATGGACTATATCGAGCAGGCCGACCGCATCCTCGTTTCGTTCGGGGCGACGACCGAGCGCTTCCAGCCGAACGATGAGCTCAAAAAAATCTGTCTCGCGCACGACCTGCACATGCAGCAGGCTGTCGTCAAGCACCTGGGGACGGACGCGAACCTTGCCACGATGACGCGCATGGCCGCCGCGCTGAAAGATCGCTGCGAGATCGTGACGCACGCCTGTGTGACAGACGTGGAAGCAAAGACGCATACGCTCACCGTCGCCCTGACGGAAGGCGAAAAGACCTGCACGGCGGACAGTGTCGTGTTTGCCGTCGGGCGGGCCGGGAGCGGGCTTTTCGCCCGCTGGTGCCAGAAGAACGGCATAAAGCTCCATAACAACCAGGTGGATGTCGGCGTGCGTGTGGAGCTGCCCGCCGTGCTTTGGGAGCATTTCTCCAAAAAGATCTACGAGCCGAAGATCTGGTACCGCAGCAAGAAATACGGCGATGTGACGCGCATGTTCTGCTTCAACGAGCGGGGCGCGGTGGTCACGGAGAATACGGGCGGCATCCTCACCGTAAACGGCCACGCCTACCGCGACCCGGCTAAAAAATCGGAAAATTCCAACTTTGCCCTGCTTTCCACCATGCGCTTCACCAATCCGTTCCGCGAGCCGATCGCCTACGCCAAGCATGTGGCGAGCCTTGCCAACCTCATCAGCGGCGGCAGTGTGCTCGTTCAGCGGCTCGGCGACCTTGAACAGGGCCGCCGCACGGATGAGAAACGGCTGGGCCAAAGCACCACGCGCCCCACGCTCCACGCGGTGGCGGGCGATCTCAGCCTCTGTATGCCCAAGCGCCAGCTCGACAATATCCTCGAGACGCTTCACGCGCTCGACGCCGTGGCGCCCGGCACGGCCAACCACGACACGCTGCTCTACGGCGTGGAATGCAAGTATTATTCGGCGAGGCCGGAGGCGGAGGATTTCGAGCTTTCGGGTTTTAAAGGCCTTTATGCCATCGGCGACGGCGCGGGCTTCACGCGCTCGCTCTCGCAGGCGTCGGCCAACGGGCTCTATGTGGCGGATAAACTCGCCGGCGCGCGCATATAAGGCAAAAGGGCCTATTTTGTAAAGGGGTTTTCGTTTTGAAAAAGATCGTTCTGACCGGCGGCGGCACGGCGGGCCATATCACGCCGAACCTTGCGCTTCTGCCGCTTTTGCGCACGGCGGGCTTTTCGATTTCCTATATCGGGCTCAAAAACGGCATGGAAGAGGGCCTTGTCAAGAAGGCCGGCGTGCCGTTTTACGG
>CAUULH010000116.1:0-4812 GCA_963545875.1 uncultured Ethanoligenens sp. | reverse complement strand
GGCAAAAAGCAATAAGTTCACCATGCAGGCAATGATGTGTATCGTCAATCTGAGTCATGCCGTTATGAAGAGAATGAGCAAAAGAAGCGTTGTACTCGCTGTCTTCAATGCTGCCGTTGATGCCGGCCAGGAAAAAAATCGCATCCAATAGATCGGAATACACTTTTTTATCGCGCCGCATTTCCGGTTGATAAGAAGAAAGGAGGTGAAAAGCCATGTGTGAATCCGCAAGCCGAAATTTCAGGGAGAAGACATCGGGAATGCGTTTTTTCAATGGAAGAAATTCATACCATTTGGCCAAAGTATCCGCTATTCCAGCTCGAAAATAACGCTCTGGTGAGCCCCACAGCAGATGATCATCCACAATGACGGCGTAAGGTGAGTGTGACAGGCGCCGAATCTCTTTCTGGTGTCTATGATCATCGTACAAAATAGACACGGAAGACCATGCCGCACACGTTGAGGCTACTGACGGGATCGCGATAACGGGAACATGAAAAATTTCACCCGCCGCCTTTACACTATCCAGAACACTGCCGCCGCCAATGCCCACAAGCAAAGTGGCTTTTCTTTCGCGTGCCGCCTGCACGATCCGGCCGATTTGTTCCGGCGTGCACAGGCTGCGGATGATCAGAAGTTTTTTCTCGAATCGGGTCCTTTCTGAAAGAACGGGGGCTGCTATTTGGAAAGCTTTCCACGCTTTTTCTCCGCTGATAAAAAGGGGAACATATTGGTCTTCCCAAAAGGATGAAGCCTCTTCCGCAGCTCCCCATTTGTGGAAATAGAAGCGAGGACTTTTGAGCTCAATCATACTATTTCCTCTCCAAATCTTATTGATTAGATGAATGGTAGGGATGATCGTGATTTGTATAAACATCAGAGGCTTCGATAGTTTGCGTGGCGGATTTACGCCGCTTTATGCCGCGAAAGGTTCTTGAAATGAGGGAGGCATAGGGCAGGCTTTTAGATCAGGGTAACCAAAGCCGCACGGCGGCTGGATTTTCTGGCGTTGTCTTGATGGCACGTATCGCAGAGGTCCATTCCAAGAACATCGGGGGATCAAATAGACGAGCCTTTTTGCCTGTATCAAACAGCCCTGAAAACAGCATTTAAGCAAGGTTATTCATTGTTTCTTCTCCACGCAAACTACCGAAGTCTCTAATAGAATTGTATTATTCTTTTCTCATTTTTAGGCACAATGCATTGCCGACCGACTGAAGCGCTTGCACGGCGATAGTCGTAATCATGACAAACCGATCGAAGCGCTCATAACCGTAAGACACCGCCAAATCGCCAATCCCGCCGCCTCCCACTGTGCCTGCCATCGCGGACGCGCCGATCAGACTGATTGAAGCGGTGGTAAATGTGAGAATTAAAGAAGGAAGCGCCTCCGGCAGAAGAAAATATCGGATGCTTTGGATTGGAGTCGCTCCCATTGCCTTAGCCGCCTCCAGAACGCCATCACTCACGTCCAGCAGAGAATTTTCAACAAGCCTGCCGATATAAGGCGCTATAAAGACGACCAGCGGGACAATTGCGGCAACAGTCCCGATGGAGGTGCCGACGATCAGTCTGGTAAATGGAATAATGGCAACCATCAGAATGATAAACGGCAGGGAACGGATCACATTCACAATGGAGCCGATCATCTTATGCAGCCCTTTTTTCTCCAGCAGGCCGCCTTCTCTTGTAATGACGAGGAGAATACCGATGGGCACACCGATCAAAATACCCAGAATGAGCGAGATGCCGACCATTTGCAATGTCTGAAGAAGTGCCTGCAAAAATTCGTCCCGGGTTATGGTTGTCTGGGAAAGGCCGATCGCATCCGTGAATTCTTTTAAAACGGAACTCATCCCTGTTTCACCTCCTGAACATCAATTCCGCATGCACGCAGGTAATTTTCCGCCTGCGCAATGGAAGAAGCATCCCCGCTGATCTGTAAAATCATAATGCCCAGTGCCGTTTGCTGGATCTCATGCATATTGGCGTATAAAATATTCAAATTGACATTGTATTTTTTCACGAGGCTGTTCACAACCGGCTCCAGCGTGCTGTTCCCGACAAACAAGAGCTTGAACACGCTGAATTTTTCTTCGGATTTCAGCGACCGCAAAACCTGCGGAGAAACGGATGTTTTGATAACAGACTGGACAAAGCTCTGTGTCGTGGGCTGCCGAGGTTTGCTGAAGACCTGAAGCACGCCGCCTCTCTCTATGATTTTCCCTTTTTCCATAACAGCCACTTCGTTGCAGATTTTCTGGATCACGCCCATTTCATGGGTGATGACCACAATGGTAATAGCGTACTCCTGATTGATCCGCTGCAAAAGGTCAAGAATCGACTGCGTCGTCTGCGGATCTAGGGCAGAAGTGGCCTCATCGCAGAGAAGGATAGACGGGTTGCTGGCAAGCGCGCGCGCAATTCCGACGCGCTGCTTTTGTCCGCCGGAAAGCTCTCCGGGGAAACTGCGTTCTTTTTCAGAAAGATCGACGAATTTCAACAGTTCCATCACACGCTCACGTATTTCCTTTTTCCCCCATCCCATCAGCACCAGCGGTATGGCCACATTGTCAAAGACGCTTTTGGATTTCAATAGGTTGAAATGCTGAAAAATCATTCCGATACGCTTGCGGATCAGCCGTAGATCCGGGCCGGAGAGATCGTTTAAAATCTTGTCTTCCACAATCACCTGCCCGACAGTAGGAACCTCCAGTTTATTGATCATGCGGACCAATGTGCTTTTTCCCGCGCCGCTGTAGCCAATAACGCCGAAAATATCTCCTTTATGAATCGTCAGACTGACGTTTTTAAGAGCGTGGATTGTGTGTGATTTGTTCCGGAATGTCCGGCTTACATTTTT
The DNA here is from genome assembly GCA_963545875.1 of uncultured Ethanoligenens sp. Lineage (GTDB taxonomy): Bacteria > Bacillota > Clostridia > Oscillospirales > Ethanoligenentaceae > Ethanoligenens. The sequence goes on along the minus strand of CAUULH010000116.1, from coordinate 1,949 downwards.
GAATACGATTTCATCCATTCACTGCACCCCCATTCTGGCTTTTTATTTTAAAAGACGGGATTTCCAGTTTTCAAGCACTGCACATTAGTCATGCTTACTTGCCGGAACTGAAAAAGCTGGGCAGATGGTAGCCATCGTATTTGCTGTTGGACTTAATATATTTGATGAATTCCGCGGAACGATAGGCTTCGACGATGTCTTTGGCAAATTGGCTGTTTTTGTTTTTGAAATTGATTGCCACCGTATTGGTATAAGGATCGGTCATATCTTCCAGTTTAAGCGCGGAGGTCAGCTTGAGGTTGTTGGCAATGGCATAGTTGCCCTGAATGGCGACGTAGTCCGCATCGTTGAGCGCCTGCGGGCCCTGTGCACTGTCCGTAAGAACGAATTTGATATTATCCGGATTGGAAATCACGTCGCTGAGAGCGGTCTTCTGCGGATCAATATTGGAATTGAGCTTGATCCAGCCGATGGCTTGCAGAATTTTGAGGGCACGCAACATATTCTGCGCGTCATTCGGCAAAACGACGGTTGTTCCGCTGGTTACATATGCAAGAGACTTGTGCTTTTTGGAATAGAGCCCCATCGGCGGCGTGGGAACGAGGACAATGCCTATATTTTTTATCTTCTCTTTTTGGTTAATGGATTCCAGCCAGATGGTATGCTGCATGACATTGGCGTCTATTTGACCAGTCGAAAGCGCAACATCGGGCTGGATGCCGTCAGTGAAATTGGTATAGGTGATTTTATAGCCTTTCTTCTCTAGAATCGGCGCAATGCCTTTTTGGAATTCTTCCTGATATGGACCTGGGTTGAAGCCTATTCGCAGCGTTTTGAGGGAAGAAGAACTGCCGGCATTGCCGGAGGAACCAGCGCTGCAACCGGTAACCGCAAGCGCAGCCGCTGTGACAACTGCCAGAAGCAGCGTAAATTTATTGCGGCTGATTTTGTTCCGTTTCATATGTGGCTTTCTCCTTTTGTCAGCGATATGTTTCCAAGACACGGTCGTAGATATCCTCGATGGCCCGCAGGCCGCCTTTATATCCGGCATAGCCGCAGTTGAGGATCAGACGGTATTGCACCGGCACGCCGAGGATGAGCAGGTCCGCGCCGAGATCATGGGCAAGGTCGCGGTCCCAGCCGCTCCCCAAGATCAGCGCCCGGCTCTCGTTTTCATCGGATCGGATCTCTTCTGCAATGGCGCCGCCGTCCGTTTCAAACGTCACATCCGCCGCACGGCGGTCTGAAAGATGAGCAAACTGTTCCCGGATGCCGTCCTGAAAGGCTTTCGGCGTATCGTCCGCCACATATTGGCGAGCGGGCAGTATGCCCAGTTCATTCACCAGATATTTTGCGAATCCGATCGCGTAAGAAGCGTCGAGAATGCTGTAAAAGCGCCGGGGCAGGCCGTACCGGAATTCCAGAATAAAATCCGCCATCCGCTCGATGTGCGTGTAAAAGCGCCGCTCTTCTTCGGCGATGAACGCCTTTGTCCGCTCGCGTGGAAGGGAAGCGGCGGCGGCCACCTGCCGGAGAAAATCGCTCGACTCGTTCCCGCCGACGGGCAGATACGGAAAATGCAGATACGGCGTTCCGAAAAGATCCTTCAAGTGCTTAACAATGCCGAGCCCCGCCCAGGCGCCGACGAAAAGGTTCAACTCTGCGCGCGGGATCTCCCGCCATTCGGATAAGCCGGCCGACTCCGGGCCGAACAAGATATGGACGGTCAGACCAAGCTCCTCGAGCATTCGTTTGAGCTCGGAAAGATTGCCCTGCCAGTATGGGTCCTGATACGGGATGCTGGAAAAAACGTTCACCAGCCCTTTTTGAACGCCGCCTTCCTCTCTGTGAGGAACGACATACTGGTCGATGACGGCGTTGACGACGACTTCATGGCTGACATAATTGTTGCTCTTGAAACCGCCCGTTTCCGCGCAGACGACGGGAAT
>CAUULH010000115.1:0-4821 GCA_963545875.1 uncultured Ethanoligenens sp. | reverse complement strand
GGCCAGCCCGGCGACCAGGTCGCTGTGCCCGCCCAAATATTTGGTGGCGCTGTGCAGCACGATATCGGCGCCCAACTCGATCGGTTTTTGAAGGTAGGGCGACATGAACGTATTGTCCACGATCGTCAGGATGCCGTGCCGTTTGGCCGCCGCGCTCACCGCCGCGATATCCGTCACGGTGAGAAGCGGATTGGCCGGGCTTTCAATGTAAACGGCCTTGACCTCCGCGGTGATCTTCTGTTCGACCAGCGCCGTGTCGGACGTATCCACGATCTCATACCGGAGGCCGTACTGTTTGAATACTTTGTCCAGCACGCGGAACGTGCCGCCGTACAGGTTGTTGGAGACCAGCAGTTTGTCGCCTGAATGGAACAGAAAAAGAACCGCCGTGATGGCCGCCATGCCGGAGGCAAAGGCAAAGCCGGCCGTCCCGTGCTCCAGATCGGCGATCAGCTTTTCCAGCGCGGCGCGCGTGGGATTGCCTGTGCGCGCGTATTCGTACCCGGCGACCGTTTCACCGATGGCGTTTTGCCTGAAAGTAGACGTCTGATAGATCGGCACGCTCACGGCGCCTGTCTGCGGTTCGCCGTCCACTCCGCCGTGGATCAGCAGCGAATTCGGCCGCAGTTTCCGCTTGTCTTCTCGTATGGCCATGAAAATCGGTCCTTTCTTCTTTTAAGCAAAGTAAATATATATGTATTATATGTCTTTTGATGGGCTGTGTCAATGCTAAATGTATAGTAAACAGATCAAAAAACAAAAAATAAACGTTGACATTTTTTCGCATTTTATATATTATTATTATATAAATAGTTATACTATTTTGCTTGTAAAGGTGGAACAGCTATGGCGGATGCGCATCTGTGGAATTATCCCCGCAAGAGCTACGCGGACGATCTCGATGTCTTCTGTCTTTTCCGTTCACTCGAAACCCATCGAATATCGAACGGAAAGGGCTGTATTGACTATGCATTATTTCAACGACATCCGGGAACTGATCGGGCACACGCCCATCGTGCGGCTGCACCATATGGGATTTGACTCGTCTACGCGTCTTTTCGCCAAGCTGGAGCTCTGGAATCCCGGCGGCAGCGTGAAAGACCGCATGGGAACCGCGTTGGTGGCGGACGCCGAGGCGCGCGGCGTGCTGAGACCCGGCAGCACGATCCTGGAAGTGACGGCGGGCAACGCCGGCATCGGCATCGCGCTGGCCGCGCTGGGAAAAGGCTATCGGATCATCTTCATCGTGCCCGGCAAATTTTCGGCGGAAAAACAGACGATCATGCGGGCATATGGCGCCGAGATCGTCCACACGCCGCTCGAACAGGGTATGATGGGCGCTTTCACCAAACTCGAAGAGCTGAAAAAGACCGTTCCAGATCCAGTCCTGCTGAGTCAGTTCAAAAATCCGGCCAACCCGCTGGCACATTACCGCACCACGGGTCCGGAGATCTATGACGACCTGGACGGCGAGATCGATTATGTAGTCGCCGGAGCCGGCAGCGGCGGTACGCTTTCCGGCGTTGCACGCTACCTCAAAGAGAAAAAGCCGGGCATCAAAGCCGTGATGGCCGATCCCTACGGTTCCACCATGGGCGGCGGAAAACCGGGCGCGTATTCCATCGAGGGCATCGGGAACACGTTTATGCCCGAAACCATGGACACCGGTCTGGTGGATAAAGTGGTGAAAGTCCATGACGAAGACGCCGTGACCGAAGTGCGCCGGCTGGCCGCCAAAGAAGGCATCCTGGCCGGTTCTTCATCCGGCGCGGCGCTGTATGCCGCCAGACAGATCGACCGTGAGGATCCGGGAAAACGGATCGCCGTCATCCTGCCGGACCGTGGGGACCGCTATTTCAGCAAGAACCTGCTGGCCGAGTAAAGAACAATCTATCAGCATCTTTTGCATTTTCTTCTTGAAAAAAGGCATTCCGCCGGACAGACCGGCAGGATGCCTTTTTTACCGCTTTTGACGGATGCGGTTTGCTTGCTGGAGCCGTGCGCACGGTCAAAACGCGGCGACTACGCTCCCTTTGTATTTTTTCTGGATGTACTGCTTTACTTTCTGCGTCGTCAGCGCCGCGTAAAGTTTTTTGATCCCCGCGTCGTTTTTACGGCTTTTCTTTACGATGAGGATATTGACGAACGGGTTGTTTTTCGGGCTTTCCCGGTAAAGATACTTGGTCGCGTCCAGTCCCGCTTCGATCATTTTATTCGTATTGGTGACATAGGCATCGAACTGGTCGCGGTCCCGGATGATGATCTGCGAATCCATTTCCACCAGCTTGATCGGTTTCAAATAGTTAACGATCGAGCGCACGGTGGCGTTATTCGTGGAAACATCGGAGGAGAGTTTGTTATAGCCGTTGTCATCCAGCACTTTAAGCGCACGGTATTCATTGGATGTGTCGTTCGGGATGGCGATCGTCGCGTTATCGGGCAGCTGAGAAGCTTTCTTGTATTTGACAGAATACAGCCCGATGGGCTCGATGTGGATGCCGCCGGCCGACACCAGATCTTTTAATTCGGATTTTTCCGCCTGCTGAGCTTCAAGATACGGCGTATGAGCAAAATAGCTGACGTCGTACTCGCCGTCTTCCGTCTGCTCGAGCACATTCTGGCCGTCGGCCCCGGCGGAAAGCGTGATGATCTGAAGATCCACCCCTTCTTTCGCCAGCGTGGGTTTTACATAGTTGAGCAGTTCGGCATGCGGCGTCGCCGAGGCCGCCACTTTCAGCACCTCTTTCCCGCCGCTGCTCCCGCTCGCGGCCGAGACTCCGGCGGATGAGCAGCCGCTCACGGCAAGCGGCAGAACAAGGGCTGTGGCCGCCCAGAAAGTCAGACGTTTCAACGATTTTTTCATGGTGATCTCCTCTTTTTCTTTTTGTGGATTTGGATGCGATCAGCCTAAAGCCCATTTGTGCTGAAGATGTTTCGCGACCAAGTCGCCCGTGATCTGCACCGCCTGCACGATGGCGACCAGCCCGACGACGGCCGCGATGAGCACGGGCGTATCGAACCGCTCGTAGCCGTACTGCACAGCCACATCGCCGAGGCCGCCCGCTCCGAACGAGCCAGCCAGCGCCGTTGTGGAAATGATGGCGATGAACGCGATGGTCGTGTTCCGGATAAGAGACGGAAGCGCCTCCGGCAGCAGCACGAAAAAGATGATGCGGGCATTGGAAGCGCCCATGGACTGCGCGGCTTCCACCTTTCCCTTGGAAACTTCACGCAGGCTGCTCTCCACAAGACGGCTGAGCATCGGTACGACGACCATGACCAGCGCCAGGATGCAGGCGTCCGGGCCATAGGATTTGCCGACAATGAAGCGCGAGAGCGGCAGCGTCAGAATAATAAGGATCATGGAAGGGAACGACCTCAGCACGTTGATGACGGCACCGAAGATCTTGTTGAACGTCGGGCGCGGCATGATCCCGCCATTATCCGTTATGACCAGCAGAATGCCCAGAAAGATCCCCAACAGCAGGCTGTAGGCTACCGTGACAAAAGACATATAGAGCGTCTGGCCAATGGCCGGCGTGATGATCTCCCAGGTGTCTTTGCTGAATGCTTCGGTCAAAACGCTGAAAAGCGCCGTCATACGACTCCTTCCTTTCTTTCGGACAGATCTCCTTCAAAGCCGCGGTGGATATCCAGAAAGATACGCGCCGTTTCGCTTTTTGGCGCCAGAAACACCTGGTTCACCGGGCCGGTCTCCACGATGCGGCCGCCGCTCAGTACGGCTACCGAACGGCAGAGATACCGCACCACTTCGAGCTGATGCGTGATGAGCAAAATGGTAAGTCCCAGTTTCCGATTGATCTCCCGCAGAAGATCCAGAATGGAAAGCGTCGTCTGCGGGTCGAGCGCCGAGGTGGCCTCGTCGCTCAGAAGCACATCCGGGTCGTTCGCGAGGGCCCGCGCGATTCCCACGCGCTGTTTCTGCCCGCCGCTGAGCTGACCGGGATAGTATCCGGCTTTTTCCGCAAGGCCGACCATTTCAAGAATGGAGCCGACCTTTTCCTCGATCTCCTTTTTGTTCTTATGCGCGACATGAAGCGGAAACGCTACGTTCTGAAAGACTGTCTTGCTCTCGAAAAGATTGAAGTGCTGAAAGATCATGCCGACCTTCTGCCGATATCGGGCAAGCTGGCGGCGGTCCATGCCGGTGATCTCGTTGCCTCCGATGAAGATCTGCCCGCTGTCCGGCGTTTCCAGTCGGTTGATGCAGCGGATCAGCGTCGATTTTCCCGCCCCGCTGAACCCGATGATGCCGAAGATATCGCCTTTGCGGACGGAAAAGCTGATTTCTTTCAGCACTTCCTGCCTTTTCTTCTGCACGAAATAGCTTTTGTGCAGGTCGTTTACCCGTAAAAATTCACGTTGATCCATGCTTTTCCTCCCTTTGACGGAAAGAGGCCGCACAGAATTTTCTGAGCGGCCTCCGGCTTTCCGGTCAGCATTTAGATCCGCTGCGTTCAGGCGATTCCCCGCCTCGGGCCCGCAGCCTCAAAAGCCTGTTTCAGATCCGCGATCAGATCGTCGGGATCTTCGAGCCCCACCGAAATGCGGATGGTCTCCGGCGGGATGTGGGCCTGTTTCTGCTGGGCGGGCGTGAGCTCGCCGTGCGTCGTTTTCGGTGAATTGACGATGATGGAGCGGGCGTCGCCCACATTGGTATGGTAACTGAACAGCTTGACGCCGGCCAGCAGGTGCGCCAACTGTTCTTCCGTACCCGCGTAGCCGAATGTAAAGACCGTGCCCGCGCCGTTCGGCAGATATTTACGGGCGAGGTCTTTATGCGGATATGCTTTCGCCGTG
>CAUULH010000114.1:0-4852 GCA_963545875.1 uncultured Ethanoligenens sp. | reverse complement strand
GAGATTGCCCTTGAACCATTTTCCGTCCGTCTGCCAAAGTTTTTTCATCTTGTCCCATCCTTCTTATCCGGGTTCAGCGCAAAGACGCCAGCGCGCCGATGGGATCCCATGGCTCGAGCTCGATCGGCTCTGCCTCATAGGCTTTCTGCTGTTCGGCGGTAAGGAAAGCCTTATCGACGACGACCTGACAGACATATTGGCCGAACCAGTCCGCGCTCATCACGAAAAAGCCTTTTTTGCCCACGTCTTTGCCCCAGCTGTTTTCTACTTTCCATTTTTCGATGCCGTGTTCTCCGATATCCACGCCGAGAAGCATCATGGCGTGGGTAAGGCAGGTCTCGCCGTAATCCAGCCTGTCGCCCTTGCTCATGGCGAACGAAACGCCGAGCGCCTCGTCATAGGGAAAAAGCGCCGTATCCAGAATGCCGGCCTTGCGGTCGGACCACTTGCCCACGTCGCACCCGAACCACACCGGATGGCCCGCCCGGATCTGGCCGCTCGCCGCGCGCGCAAGCTCTTCAGACGGCAGATTGAGGTATTTGACCGCGCGGCCGCCGACCACGTTTCCGAGAAATCTGACCGTATAGGTGCGGTCATACGGCTTTTCGGGCGTGGGGGCGTTGATAAGACTGACATAGCCGCTCAGGTAGTTTTTCCCAAAATATTTTTCATAAAACCGGCGCGGTGAAAGATCGTTGTCGCGGTGGAACGTGCCGTTCCGGTCGCGCCAGGCGAAATCGAACGCCTTGGGCGGGCAGCCGAGAAAGCAGCAGAGCAGGCCGTAGAACTCGACGACCATTTCCTCTTTGCGTGCTCGGAGCGAGGCGGCGGAGGCGCCTTTCGCGCAGAGTCCGCGCAGCTCGACGCCGTCTTTCCGCAGTTTGCGGGACAAAAGGGCGTTCATCTTGCCCGAATTGCCGCTATGGAAACTCTCCGGCATCGCCGATTTGGGCACGACGCCGTATTTTTCAATGACCGAAACGACCATATCCCACTGGCCGCCGTCGTTCAGCGGATTCTGGAACAGCCACATGACGATGCGCGAATCCTTGACTTCTTCCGCCGTGGCCAGCACGCTTTCAAGAAAATAGTTGGCCTTTTCGAGCTTATCCCAAAACATCAGGCAGCTCTGGGAGATCTCGAAAGCCGGGTCTTTGATCTGGAGCGTATCCCGCAGATGATAGCGGAGAACGTTGCTCGCGGCAAAAAGCCAGCAGCGGCCGCTTTTTTCCTGATTGGTGACCGCCATCGGAGCGATCTCATGGGAAAAAAGCGGTGTCATCCGCACAGCGGCCTCGCGGTGACAGACCGTGCCGTCGATCCCGTTGCGCGCGATGCTGTCGGCCAGCGGCCGGGCGGCGGCGGTCTCAAAAGCGTTTTCCGCCCGTTCTGTCAATGCGGCCGAAATGCCGTCCGCTTTCCATTTTTCCATCTGCTATACCACCTTTGCCGAACAGCCGAAAAAAAAATCGGCTGTTCGTTTCAAAATCAAAAATCACACCAATCAAGGATAGATTTATCTTACCACAATCCATACATCCGTGCAAATTTCGCCTGCGTTTGACATAACCCGCGTTTCTTCTTTTACCGGTGAATTTACATTTCACTGAAAAAAGCGCCTTTTTTGCCGAAAACAAGGGGCTTTTCCACGGTTTCAACCGTGTTTTCCACCGTTTTTATGTCAACCTGGTGGAAAGCCAGCAAAAATTTTCCGCCCGCGCCGCATATTTGTCCGAATAATATGGAAAATAAAAGCAGTTTCGATTGGCTTCACGAAGGGGATCGCTTGGGTCATCGGGGTTATTTTATCCGGAGCCGCCTGTTTTTATGGGCGTCCTGCTGTTTTTTCTATTTTTTTACAGTGGATTCATTTTCCCTTCACAATTTTGAGAGATACTGGATAAAGTTTCGACTTTAAATGTCTGCGGATAAAGGGGATCGGGATGAACAGGATCAAAAAACACGGCGAGATCTTTTTATGGGCCGGCATCTTGCTTTTGGCCGGGTTTCTTTCCGTTTGGGGCATCTGGGCGGAGGGCTACAGCAACGAATTCTATGCGGCGGCCGTAAAAAGTATGCTGACCAGCTGGAAGAATTTCTTCTTCGTCTCGTTTGACCCGGGCGGCTGGGTGACGGTGGACAAACCGCCGGTCTCCCTCTGGATACAGACCGCTTTCGCTAAAGTGCTCGGCTTCTCCGGCTTCAGCATCATTTTACCGCAGTGCCTGGCCGCCGTCGGCACCGTGGCTGTCACCGGGCATGTCGTCAAGCGCCATTTTGGCTCTGCCGCCGGGCTGATAACCGGGCTGGTGCTGGCGCTATCGCCCATTTTCATCGTTGTGAGCAAAACGAACAACACCGATTCCATCCTGATCTTCTTCATGGCTCTGGCGATCTGGGCGATGATGAAAGCGGCCGACAGCGGCAAGCTGCGCTTCCTTCTTTTATCTATGGTTCTGCTCGGTGTCGCCTACAACGCCAAAACGCTTGAGGCATTCCTCATCCTGCCGGCGCTGTTCCTCACCTATTTCTTTACCGTCAACCGGAAATGGCGCGTGCGTGTGCTCCATCTTCTTCTGGCTGCGGCCGTGCTGGCGGCGGTCTCACTCTCGTGGTCTGTGATCGTCGATCTCACGCCCGCGAGCGAACGCCCCTATGTGGACAACAGCACCAACAACTCCGAGCTGGAACTCGCTTTCGGATACAACGGCATCCAGCGTCTGTTCGGGCAGTCCGGACGAAGCGGCTGGCGCACGGGTTCAAGCGCAAAGACCGGGCAGGGGAATTTCTCCATGTCGGGCGGCTTTGGCACACAGAACGGAAACGCTGGCACACAGAGCGGTTCCACTTCCTCCGGCACATCGTCTTCCGTGCAGGCCGGAAACGCCGCATCCGGCAGCGGCGGCTCATTTGGGCGGAACAACGGCAACATGCCGAATTTCGACGGCCAGAGTGGGACCTTTAGTCCGGAAGGTTTTTCCGGTGGAAACGCAGGCGGTGAAAGCGGAATGCCGAGCGGGCAAAACAGCGGGAACGGCGGCATGACAGGCGGGCAAAACAGCGGCATGACGGGCGGCGGGAACAGCATGTTCAACGGCGGCGGGAACGCCAGCCCGCTGCGCCTCTTCAATACGACGCTGGGCGGCCAAGACAGCTGGCTGCTGCCGTTCGGCCTTTTCGCTATCGCCGCGCTGCTGCTCGCAATGCGGAAAACAGACGCCGAAAAACGCCGCAGACTGCTGAGGAACGTGCTGCTGTGGGGCGTTTCTCTCCTCACGATGGCCGCCTACTTCAGCGTTTCGAGTTTCTTCCATCCTTATTATATCTCCGTGATGGCCCCGGTGCTGGCGGCACTGGTCGGCATCGGCACCGTGGAAATGTGGAAATTCTATAAGCGGAGCGGCCCGCTCGCATTCCTGTTTCCGGCGGCGCTTGGCGTCACGCTGGCCGCGCAGATCGCCATGCTGACAGCTTACCCGGCCTATGCGCGGTTCCTTATCCCCATGGCGCTCATCTTTACCGGCATGCCGGCCGTCGTGCTCACGGCAGCGAAGATCGCCGGGCGGGAAAGTCTCGGAAAAATTGGCATGAATATCTGCGCCGCCATCGCCGTAGCAGGCCTGCTCATCGCACCGGCCACCTGGACCGTGTCATCCGTGGCGACAAAAAGTTTCAACTCGCAGATTCCTTCCGCCGGGCCTTCGGCCGAGAGCACGACCGGCGTCGGAATGAACGGCGGTGCAGGCTCCTCGAGCCGCTTCACCAGCAGCCGAAACAGTTCCTCCACCGACTCCAAGCTGGCCTCCTTCCTCGTGAAAAACAACACCGGTGAAAAGTATCTGGTGGCCGTGGCCAGTTCGAGCGAAGCGGAACCGATCATCCTGGCTACCGGGAAACCGGTCATTTCCATCGGCGGCTTCAGCGGAAACGACAATACGCTCACCGTAGCCAAGCTGGAAAAGCTGGTGAGATCCGGGCAGCTCAAATATTATCTGGTGGGCGGCCGCAGCGGAAACGGCGACAGCAGTGATTCGCTGACCTCGTGGGTCAAAAAGTACGGCAAAGCCGTTGATTCGAACAAATGGAGCAGCGGCAGCTCCACCGGCACGCTGTATGACCTTTCTTCTTACAAGAGTTCCTGATCCTTTTAAGCGCCGTCTTCTGCGCGGAAAGTTCCGTGCGCCGGGCTCTAAAAAGCAGGGACAGGTACAAAAAGTACCTGTCCCTGCTTTTTGTGCTGGAAGGTAGGATCAAAAAAAGATATGCGCGTTTCGACGCGGGGACAAAAGTGAACGCGCCCACATAGCTGTGAGCGCGTCATGTCTGCGGGCACTGCCCGCTGGCAAGTCTGGTCATAAAAGATATGACATTAGATAATATGTATCGCTTCCATCGCTGATATAAGTTTGGGACGCAGTTTCCAGTAGAAATGGTTATATTGATCCATTGGAGCCTCAGGTTCCCCGTCGAATACTACGTTCCAATATCTCCTTTCACCGTCTTTGTCAATCGGTGGCTCAATCTCATATTGGTCATATAAGACTTTAGCTACTTTTCGGTTCCAAGCACATACACGATTATAGTGTATGTTTTGACTTGATGAGCTGCAAAATCCTGCAATCGAACTTGCCGTTGATTCATGGTTTCTCTGACGATAAACAAATTGAATCATGCTTATGGCGTTAACATCAAATACATTTGAGTCTTGTAATGCTTCTTTCCATTGCTCTATGCTCAGTTGCAAAACATCTTGATACCGCCAATCAGTGGGTAACATTTTCATTCCTCCTTGATGTATTTGGCTCTTCGGTAGTTTGAATGAAATTAAAAGCTGAATAAAGCTTGATAGCAC
>CAUULH010000113.1:0-4856 GCA_963545875.1 uncultured Ethanoligenens sp. | reverse complement strand
GGCCTCAAGGCGTTCAAGGTGTTCAAGGTATCCAAGGCGTACAGGGCATACAAGGAATTCAAGGCCCAACGGGACCGATCGGATCCACTGGACCTACGGGATCAACGGGACCGACAGGACCCACTGGGCCTACAGGGTCAACTGGGCCTACGGGACCAACGGGCTCAATAGGACCGACAGGGCCCACAGGACCCATTGGGCCTCAAGGCGTTCAAGGTGTTCAAGGTATCCAAGGCGTACAGGGCATACAAGGAATTCAAGGCCCAACGGGACCGATCGGATCCACTGGACCTACGGGATCAACGGGACCGACAGGACCCACTGGGCCTACAGGGTCAACTGGGCCTACGGGACCAACGGGCTCAATAGGACCGACAGGGCCCACAGGACCCATTGGGCCTCAAGGCGTTCAAGGTGTTCAAGGTATCCAAGGCGTACAGGGCATACAAGGTGTTCAGGGCATACAAGGAATTCAAGGCCCCATCGGGCCGACAGGCCCGACCGGAACCGCTCTCTCGCAAGCCTATGCGACTTTCTATACGACCGGCGCCGGCACCGTTTTTGCCGGAGACGCCATTCCGTTCGCGGCAGGTTCCACGATCTCCCAGAATATCACGATCACGGATCCGACGACCGTCACCGTACAGAGCGCCGGCATCTATCAGATCGATTACGGCGTGAATACGACCGCCTCACTGAACGCCGTTGTGCAGCTTTATGTGAACGGCAGCGCTGTGGACGGCACCCAACTGAATTTTCCAAACGCCAACGGGCAGATCTCCGGCTCGGTCATTCTCAGTCTGCCGGCCGGAGCCGCGCTCCAGCTTTTCGTAACGGGTGCGGCGCTTGCGCTCAGCACGCAAACAGGCGCTTTTCTGACCCTGATGCAGATCGCCTGAATATTTGGCGACGCATTCCGTGCCTTGCCGGAAATTCCGCTTTTTCTCAGCCGGAATTCCGGCTTTACATAAATACGCCATCCAGCACCTGCTGTTTTTGAAAGGAGGAAACGCATGAAGACTCTGAGTGCCTGCATCTTTGCAAGAGACGGCGGGGAGCCTTTGCTCGCGACACTGCGCGCCGCCGCCGGCCTTTTTTCGGAGATCGTCGTCATGGTGCCCAAAGAGAACCGAACGGCGAGGGAATACTCCCGCCGTTTTCCCGTACTCAAAAGAGGAGAAGTCTTGCGACGTCCTGCAAGCCGCCTTGGAGAACGCTTCCGGCGACTACCGATTCTGGCTCGACGAAGGAGACACGTTCGAAACGGGCGCAGACGAGGATTTCCGCACCCTACGCCGAGCCCTGCGGCCGGATATCGCAGGCGTCTGCGTCAAGCACGATTTCCTCGCCGACGCTCCGGGCACGGCGGCGCATTACCGGTACGAACTGCGCGCCGTCGAGCGGGGAACCTCTTTTCGCTTTCAGGACAACGCGCATCCTTTTCTGATGACGGACGGAAAAACGGCCGTGCATGATCTGACCCTTCTCCACCGGCAGGATACGCCGCCGAACGACGCGCCTTTCCTGCCTTTTTATCGATCGGCGTGGGAAAAAGAGGATCTCTACCCGCGCGAGCGGCTGTTTCTTGCCAGGGCGTTGCGCGACAGCGGAGACCGATCCGGCGCTTCCGACCATTTTCACGCGGTTTTCCGCGATGAAAACGCGCCGCGCGCGCTCCGCCTTTCCGCCTGCCTGGAAGAAAGCCTCTTGAAAAGCGACCCGCGGGAATGCATGGATATCCTGCTCGACAGCCTTCGCTTCAGCCGGCCTCAGGGCGACCTCGCCTGCCTTCTCGGCTCCGCTCTGCAAAAAGAAAAGCCGCACGAAGCGGCCTACTGGTATCGGCTCGCGCTTTCAGAGCGGCCGCCGGTGAGCAGCCGGGACATCTACGCGGACTACTGGGGCTATGTACCGGCACTGGAGCTCTGCCGCTGTTCGTTCGCGCTGGGCGATGCCCAAAAAGCTGAAGAATACAACCGCTTGGCCGGCCGGTTCCATCCCGACGACCCAATCGTCCGCTATAATGATGCGTTTTTCTCTTCCCGGCGCAAGAAGTGACCCGGCTAATCTTTTTTGCCGGAAAGAGAATGATAAAATTCAAGCGTGGGAAAGCTGCGGTCAAGCGTGTAAAGCAGATAAGCTTCACAGGATTCGGAAAGCCTTTTTAAGGCGGGTTCCGGAAGAGAAAAAGAGAACATCCGGTTGAAATCCGCATAGACCGCATGGCGCATGGCGGCAAGCACGCTTCGAGAAAGCGGGATGCGCTTTTCCAAAGTGTGTTCCGGCGCACAGCGGGAACAGAGCAGCGTACCGGTCTGCGGCAGTAAAAACATCGTATCGTCCTCATAAACGCCGCAGTGCGCACAGGCGATAAGATCGGGCATATAGCCCGCATTGGCCAGAAGCCGCATCTCAAAGACAGCTTTTATCTGTAAAGGCAAATGCCTTTTCGTTTCTAAAAAAGACAGCGCATTCAGCGCCAGCCGCAGAGCGAGTTCCGTTTCTTCACCGGATTCTTCCCTCGGTGCCAGCGTCTCTTCCAATTCGCAAAAATACTGGGCAAGCGCGAGCTTTTCAAGATCAGAGCGGACGCCCATAAAAAGATCGAGCGGTTCCGCCTCGTCGATGATGTACTTTTCACGCCCCTTATAGAGCGTGAAATCGGAATGGCATAAAAGCTGAGTAGCGGAAGAAAGGCTGTTTTTCATTCGTCTCGCGCCGCGCGCGCTTGCCCGGATGACACCCAGTTTTCGGGTCAGGATCGTGAGGATGCGGTCTGCTTCTCCGATATGGAAGTCCCGTATCACCAAACCGTCCGTCACCATCTGCTGAGCCATGCCGTCTTTCCTCACATCTGCGCGGAAGGTCTCCCGCCGTCTTTCTGCTCGGAAGGGTTCCCTTCCCCGCCGGACGCTTCCGCTTCCGAAAGGGTGCCGGCCGCGGCCTGATCCGCTTTTCCCCGCGCTTTCTTTTTTTCTTCCACCACAGTGTCGTGATATCGTAAATACGCGGACACATCGCCCGTCGTTTCAAATAAATGCCAAGCCGTATCCTGTTTCATCGCGTTCCCTCCTGACAGGCCGGCCGCCGTTGGACCGGTCCTTGTTTTTATCCTGTCACTGAAGGGAGACGCTATGCAAGGGAATGTTTGTCTGAAAATTATTCGCCGTAACCGAGCGTTCGCAGGATATTTTCGCGGTTGCGCCAGTTTTCTTTGACCTTTACCCACAAATGCAGATTGACATGGCAGCCGAGCAGCCGCTCGATATCGAGGCGCGCTTCCGTGCCGATTTTTTTGAGCATCGCGCCTTTTCGGCCGATAATGATGGCCGTATGGCCTTCTTTTTCGCAAAAGATGGTGGCGTCGATATCTTCGAGGTCTCCGCTTTCCCGTTTTTGCATTTTTTCCACGGAAACGGCCACGCCGTGCGGCACTTCCGCGTCCAGCGCCGTCAGCAGTTTTTCCCGAACGATCTCCGCCACGACGAGGCGCTCAGGCTCGGCCGTGATCATGTCTTCCGGATAATACTGCGGGCCTTCCGGCATCCGTTTGACGAGCTCATCGAGCAGAATGCCGACACCGTCGCTTTTCTTGGCGGAAAGCGGCACCACCGCCGCAAACGGATGCATCTCGCTCCAATGCGCGATCATCGGCATCAGGCGGCTTTTTTCCGCGAGATTGTCCACCTTATTGATGACTAAGATCACCGGCGTTTTGACGGGCAGTTTTTTCAGCAGGACGCTTTCTTCCGGGCGCGGCTCCATCTTTGGCTCGATAACGAACAGGACAGCGTCTACTTCGTCGGCCAGCGCATCGTCCACAGCCTTATCCATATAGCCGCCGAGCTTCGTTTTCGAGGCATGCCAGCCGGGCGTGTCCAAAAAAATGATCTGGGTATCGGCGCGCGTATAGATGCCGGTAATACGGCTGCGCGTCGTCTGCGGCTTGGGCGAGACGATAGCGATCTTTTCACCGAGGATCGCGTTGAGAAGCGTCGATTTGCCCACATTCGGCCGCCCGATAAGAGCGACCGCTCCTGAATGGCGTATGGTCACGGAAAAACCTCCTGTCGGGGCACGCGCACATTAGCGCGGGCGTGTAAACGGAAAAGCAAAAACGAAAACGAGCGCGGCGGGCACGGAAAGAACGGCGACGATACCCCAGAACGGATGCGTGATCAGATACAGCAGGATGCCGAGCAGCACGGCCGGCCGCAGAAACAGGACGAGCCCCACCGCGACGGCAAAACAGGCGCTGATGAGCACGGCGCCGGCCGCCACATCCTTGCCGATTCGGGCGAGATGATCGTACCCCTGCGTTTCCAGATTGATGCCTGCTTCGATGGCCGTATTGAAGGCCTCAGCCGCCATGACCATGGCGATCGTGACGAACAGGACGGCATATTCCGCCGCCGAAAGATGAAAAAAAGGCGAAAAACAAAGCACATACGTTCCGGTCACGACATGGATGCGCATATTCCGCTCATTTTTGACGCAGAACGCGATCCCCCGGAAAGCATAATGGAAGCTTTTCCGAAGGGAATGGATCCGTTCCGGCACCGGGGACATCATTCTTCCTCGTAGAGGTCGTGATCGAAGCCGAGCGCCGACATGATGACCGCCTCGTGCTCATGCATCCGGACGGCTTCAAGCCCGCCTTGGACATGATCGTAACCCAGAATATGAAGCATGGAATGTACGGTAAGAAAAGCTACTTCCTGCTGAAGGGAATGGCCGTATTTTTCCGCCTGAAGATCCGCCGTTTCGAGCGAGATCACCACATCACCGAGCACATAGGCCCCGGTATCGGGGTTCAGATCGAACTGGCGGTTATCCCCCATGGGAAACGAAAGGAC
>CAUULH010000112.1:0-4861 GCA_963545875.1 uncultured Ethanoligenens sp. | reverse complement strand
CTCGGAGCCGGACGGCGATCTGCTCGCTTTTTTTCTCGGCAAACTGCATCTGGTCTCCGGCCAGTGCTTCGCTTCGGAGGCGCCGCTCGATTTCTCTTTTACCGCGGGGCTTGAGAACCTCATCGGCCCGGAACAGCGGGCAAGGCTGCTTTATGCGCCCATGCGCCCGCAGTGGCCTGCCGATGTAACGCGCGGCCAGCCTGTCATGCCTCAGGTGATCCAGCACGACGTTTTGCTCTCCTACCCGTATGAGAGCATGCGGCCGCTGGTGGACCTCATCCGCGAGGCCGCGGAAGACAGCCGCGTCGTTTCCATCAAAATGACGCTCTACCGCATCGGAAGACAGTCGCAGATCGTGCAGAACCTCTGCGCCGCCGCCGAGAACGGGAAGGATGTCACCGTTCTGATCGAGCTGCGCGCGCGTTTCGACGAGCAGAACAACATCAACTGGTCGCGCCTGCTCGAAGACGCCGGCTGCAAGGTTATCTACGGCATCGAGGACTATAAGGTCCATGCCAAGCTGCTGCTCATCACGCGCAAGCAGGGGCACGGGCTCCAATACATCACCAATGTCGCCACCGGCAATTACAACGAAACGACGGCGCGTTTCTATACCGATCTTTCGCTTTTGACGGCCGACCCGGCTGTGGGCGAAGACGCCGTGGCGTTTTTTCACAATATCAGCATCAACAATCTGAACGGCGATTACCGCCAGCTGCTGGTGTCGCCCGTTTCGCTCAAGCGCGGGATGCTCTCGCTGATAGACGGCGAGATCGCCAAGGCCAAAGCGGGCCGCAAAGGCCGCATCCTCGCCAAAATGAACAGCCTGACCGATAAAGACCTGATCGACCGGCTGATCGCTGCCTCTCAGGCCGGCGTGGAGGTTGATCTCATCGTACGCGGTATCTGCTGCCTGTGTCCGGGCATCCCGGGCATGACGGAGCATATCCGCGTGCGCAGCATCGTCGGGCGGCTGCTCGAGCACTCGCGCGTCTATGTGTTCGGAGAGGGGAGCGAAGCCAAAGTCTATCTTTCTTCGGCGGACTGGATGACTCGTAACACGGAGCGCCGGGTGGAAGTGGCCGCGCCGGTGAGGGACAGCCGCCTGGCCGGCCGTATCCTCGGCATGATGGATGTGCTGCTGCGCGACAGTGTGAAGGCGAGAGAGCTCCGGCCGGACGGTATCTATATCCGCGCCGAGCGGAAAGGCGGCGATCTGAACAGCCAGATGTATCTTTACCGCCAGGCCTGCCGCGCCGCCGAGCAGCCGGAGGAAGCGCCGAAGCGCAGCATTTTCAGCGCCTTTTTCCGGCGTTTCGGCCGGTGACGGGCTCCTATGCCATTTTTTGGCCGCTTTGACGGGATATTTTCGCGGAATTTTGATACAAGCCTTTTGAAATATGCTATAATAAACCGAAATGACCTTTTGAAATGGCTTTTTTCATCTACTAAATACACAGCGTGATGAGGTGCAGCATGAGTATCATCGATCACATCGTCGGTTCCCATTCCAAAAGGGAACTGAAAAAAATCAAGCCGCTGGCCAACGCCGTTCTGGCGCTTGAAGATAAGTACAGAGACCTTTCGGATGCGGAGCTGAAAGAGACGACGCCCAAGCTCAAAGAGCGTCTGGCAAACGGGGAATCGGTAGACGATATCCTGCCGGACGCCTTTGCCGCCGTGCGTGAAACGGCGGACCGCGTATTGGGAATGCGCCATTTTCCCGTACAGATCGTCGGCGGCATCGTGCTTCATCAGGGCCGCATCGCCGAGATGAAGACCGGCGAAGGGAAAACGCTGGTGGCCACGCTGCCGGCTTACTTAAACGCGCTCGAAGGCGAGGGCGTCCATATCGTTACCGTGAACGATTATCTGGCCAAACGCGACAGCGAGTGGATGGGCAAGGTCTACCGTTTTCTAGGGCTTTCGGTGGGCCTCGTCACGCACGATCTTCCGATCGACCAGCGCCGCGAAGCCTATGCGGCCGATATCACCTACGGCACGAACAACGAGCTCGGGTTCGATTACCTGCGCGACAACATGGTGCTTTATAAAGAGCAGATGGTGCAGCGCGGCTTCCATTTCGGCATCGTGGACGAGGTGGACTCCATCCTCATCGACGAGGCGCGCACGCCGCTCATCATTTCCGGCCCGAGCGATAAATCGACCGATATGTACGAGCGCGCCGACATTCTGGCCCGCACGCTCAAGATCAAAAAGGTCCGCGAGCTCGACGATAAAGAGAGCAACGACGAGATCGAGCAGGAAGGCGACTATGTCGTCGATGAAAAAGCCAAGACGGCAACGCTCACGCCTTCCGGCGTGAAAAAGGCGGAGCTTTTCTTCGGCGTGAACAACCTGATGGATTCGGAGAACATCAACGTCCTCCATCATGTCAATCAGGCTATCCGCGCGCACGGCATCATGAAGCGCGACGTGGACTATGTGGTGCGCGACGGGCAGGTCATCATCGTCGATGAGTTCACCGGGCGCCTGATGGTCGGCCGGCGGTACAACGAGGGCCTGCATCAGGCCATCGAGGCCAAAGAGCACGTCAAGATCGAGCGTGAATCCAAGACGCTCGCCACCATTACGTTCCAGAATTTCTTCCGCCAATACAAAAAGCTCTCCGGCATGACCGGCACGGCCGTCACCGAAGAGGAAGAATTCGAAGAGATCTATCGTCTCGACGTGATCGAGATCCCGACCAACCGCGACATGGTCCGTGTGGATCATCACGATGTGGTCTATAAAACGGAAGAGGCCAAATTCAACGCGGTCATCGACCAGATTGTCGAATGCCACAAGCGCGGTCAGCCGGTGCTGGTGGGCACGATCTCCATCGAAAAGTCGGAAAAGCTCAGCCAGATGCTCAAACAGCGCGACATCCCGCACAATGTGCTGAACGCCAAATACCATGAAAAAGAGGCGCAGATCATCGCGCAGGCCGGAAAGCGCGGCGCGGTGACCATCGCCACGAACATGGCGGGCCGCGGCACCGATATCGTGCTGGGCGGCAACGCGGAATATCTGGCCAAGGCGGAGATGCGCAAGCAGGGCATTTCCGAGGAGCTTATCGGTGAAGCGACGGGTTACACGGAAACGGACAACTCGGATATCTTGAACGCGAGAAAAGTCTATAAGGAGCTCTACGGAAAATTCCAGCGCAGAACGGAGGCCGAGGCGGACGAGGTGCGCGAAGCGGGCGGCCTGTTCATCATCGGCACCGAGCGGCATGAGTCCCGCCGCATCGACAATCAGCTCCGCGGCCGTTCCGGCCGTCAAGGCGATCCGGGCGAATCGCGGTTCTACATCTCGCTGGAAGACGACCTGATGCGCTTGTTCGGCGGCGAAAAGATCCAGCGCCTGATGGATACGCTGGGCGTCGACGACGACATGCCCATCGAAAACCGACTCATCACGACCTCCATCGAAAACGCTCAGCGCAAGGTCGAGGGCAAGAACTTCGGCATCCGCAAGAACGTGCTCCAGTTCGACGACGTGATGAACCGCCAGCGCGAAGTCATTTACGGCGAGCGCCGCCGTGTCCTGAACGGCGAGAGCATGCGCGGCTATGTGATGAACATGGTCCACGAGAGCATCGAGAGCGCTTTTGATCAGTTCTTAGGCGGCGATACGCCGGATGAATGGAACTTCAACGGCCTGCGCGATTATTACATGGGATGGATCACCAAACCGGACGATTTCGTTTTTTCGAGAGACGATCTGGCCATGCTCGAGAAAAAAGAGCTGATGGAGAACCTCGTCAAGCGCACGGAACAGCTTTACGAAATTCGTGAAAAAGCGTTCGGCGAGGACGTGATGCGCGAACTGGAGCGCGTCATCCTGCTGCGTGTGGTCGATGAAAAGTGGATGGACCACATCGATATGATGGACGCACTGCGCGACGGCATGTATCTCCGTGCCTACGGCCAGCAGGACCCTGTGGTCGAATACCGCCGCGAGGGATTCCGCCGGTTTGAAGAGATGATCTTCTCCATCCGCGAGGAGACTGTGCGTCTGCTGCTGACCGTTCAGGTACGCCGCACGGAAGAACCGGTCCGCCAGGCGGTGATGCCGTCGCAGACGACCGAGCACCACGGCAGCGTGCCGACTTCGGGCGCGGCTTCGGGTTCTCAAAAGGCCGAGACGCCGAAGAAAAAGCCTGTCCGCATCGGCAAGAAGCCGGGGCGCAACGATCCCTGCCCCTGCGGCAGCGGCAAAAAATACAAGAACTGCTGCGGCCGCGACGACTGAAGCGGGCACAGCCCGCGTTTCAGTTCAAGCAGAGCGCACTGAAAAAGAAAAGCTTTCAGCCTGAAAAAAGAAGCGCCGTGAGCCTTCCGTTTTGCGGCGGGCACAGCCCGCGTTTCAGTTCAAGCAGAGCGCACTGAAAAATTTTAAAAGATACCCTTTTATTGTTTTGGATAAAGGGCAGACTAAGATCGGATGCGGTAGCATCCGATCTTTTTTTATAAAGGGGATGCGCGGTGTGAAACCCGACTTTGACGGCAAGCACGAATATCTGAAACATCAGCCCGCGATTTTCAAAAAGCAGGAAAACGGGACTTTCGTTATGAGTGCCATCAGTCAGAAAGACCATGAGCAAAAGGATACCAAAGTGGCGCTGCCATCCGAGCACAACGTAAAGCGCGCGCGGGACTGGGTCAACGAAAACAAGAAATAAGCGGATTTGCGCGAATGAAGGCGTCCTGCGGTCTTGAACCGACAGGACGCCTTTGCTGCGCACAAGATTTTTTTTGCGTGTTTTCAGAGCCCTTTGCGGACATTGTACGTGTCTCGCAAAACGGCCCAGTTTTGAGGGAACGGGCGCCCGACGGTCCAGTAGCTGATGCCGGCG
>CAUULH010000111.1:0-4873 GCA_963545875.1 uncultured Ethanoligenens sp. | reverse complement strand
TTTTCGCCGCCGAATAGCCGCCGGTCTTGTAGCCGCTTTTGGCCGAAAAACTGGAATGGCCGGCGCTGCCGCGCGCCTGCGCCGTGGTGGCGGGCAAAGCACTCATGGCAAAAAAGAGCGCGAAAGCGGCCAGAAACGCGGCCAGCGTGCGGGAACGGAGGTGTTTCATCAAAGATCCGCCTTACTGCTGTTCGGTTTTATATTTTGCCAGCTCGGCATCGAGGTCGAGGTCGCTGTCCATTTTTTTGAATTCGTCTTCGAGGCCGTCTTTTTTCATCGAGGCGATCTCGCCCAGGCCGTCGGCCATAGCCTCTTTGCGTTCCACTTTGCGCTCGATGTCTTCCATATTTATGTCGTTCTTTTTGGTCGAGACGTTTGCGACGATCTCGTTCACCTTTTGGGAGGCTTCCGCCGTCTTATAGCGGGCTTCCAGCTCGTCGCGCTTGCGGCGGGTGGTGTCGATCTCGTCGCGCAGCTCGGAGAGGGTCTGCTTGAGCTTTTCCGCCTGCGCATGCGCCGTTTCATAGCTGGAGGTGAGCGTCTGCACGCGGAGATCCACCTCGTGCTTGCGGGCGATGGCCCGTTTGGCGAGGTCGTCGTTCCCCTTGCCGACGGCGAGGCGGATGCGCCCGTCCCATTCCGCCGCTTCTTTTTTGGCCGCTTCCAGGTCGTTTTCCACCTGGTGCGCGTTGCCGATCACCTGAGCCGAGGAGAGCTGCGCCTGCCGGAATTTCTCTTCCATATCACGCAGGTGCTGGTTGCACATCTCAATGGGGTTTTCCATGCTGTCGAGCGTTTCATTGATCTTGGCTTCCGTCATCTTGGCGAACCGTCCGAAAATACCCATGATGCTCCTCCGTTTTCGTTTATGGGCGCAAAACGCCTTTTGGTTTCTTCTGTAAAATTCAGTTTATCACAGGGCCTTTGCTTTTGCAACCGTCAATATTGGCGGCCGAGATCGACGCCGGTGGGCAGCGGGTCGCCGACGCGGAAAGCCCGGTAGTTTTCGAGAAAGATCTCCAGCGCCAGCGCATAGTAGCTGGCGATCGCGCCGCCCATATGGGGCGTGATCATCACGTTCGGCATGTCCCACAGCGGGCTGTTTTGCGGCAGCGGCTCGGTCTCGAACACGTCGAGCCCCGCGCCGCCGAGACGCCCGCTTTTGAGCGCTTCAATCAGCGCGTTTTCATCCGTCACCGGCCCGCGCGCGTAGTTGAGATAAACGGCGCCGGGCTTTATTTTGGCAAAAGCCTCCGCATCCATCAGGCCGCGCGTCTCCGGCGTGAGCGGCGCGAGCATCAGCACATAATCCGCGAGCGGAAGCGCTTCGCCCAAGCGAGAGACGGAGGAGACCTCGTCGAACCCCGGGAGCGGCATAGGCGTGTGCTTAAGGCCCAGCACATGCATGTCGAACGCCTGAGCTTTTCTGGCCACGGCCTGCCCGATATGCCCGGCACCGATGATGAGGAGCGTGCGGCCCTTCAACGTGCCGAACCGCATGGATTTGGCCCATTCATGCTTGTGCTGGCAGTCGCGCAGGAAAAACAGGCGGCGGCTGAAGCCGATCATCACGCCGAGGATCTGCTCGCTCATGTGCGGCGCGTGCAGGCCGCTCACGTTGGCGACCCGGATGCCGCGCGCGGCCAGCGCGCCGAAAGGCAGACGGTCCACGCCGGCGCTCAGCGTGAAGACGAATCTCAGCGCTTTGCACCGTGCGAGCAATTCTTCCGAAAGGCCCATGGTGAGCAGCGTTTCGGCTTGCTCAAGGGCCGGGTCGTCTTTTCCGCGGAGAAAAGCAGTCTTTTCGCCCGTTTCGCGCTCGATGCGCGCGCTCAGGCGGCCGTCCTGTTTTTCACCGGCGGGCAGGTTGATCAAGATCAAGGGAAAAACCTCCTTGCAAGGGCTTTTTCCGTTCCGTGTGTGGTACAATGGACGACGGAACGAAAAAGGAGAAGATCGGATGCAGACTTTTTATCTTTATATTGGAACGTATACAAAAGGCGGAAGCGAAGGCATTTACCTTTGTGAACGGAGATCGGACGGCACGCTCAGCGCGCCGAAACTGGCCGCGCGGGCGGAAAACCCGTCTTATCTCGCCCTCTCGCCGGAGGGAAAAACGCTCTTCGCGGTGCGGGAGACCGATGCCCTGCCGGGCGGGCAGGGCGTCGTTTCGTCTTTCCGCATCCGGGCGGACGGCACATTGGAACGCACGGCGGAGCAGGCGTCCGGCGGCGCGTTTCCCTGCCATCTCTGCTCCTCGCCGGACGGCCGCTTTCTGGCCGCCGTCAATTACGGCAGCGACGCGCCCGAAAAACGGGACGCGGCCGTGAGCCTGTTCCCGGTGAAAGACGGCGTGGTCGGGCCCGCCGTTCAGACGGACATCCACGCCGGGCACGGCCCGGACCCGGACCGTCAGCAAAGCGCGCATGTGCATTTCGCCGGCTTTTCGCCGGACGGTGCGCTCCGCGTGGCCGATCTTGGGCTCGACCGTGTCTTTACCTATCCGCGCGCGGCAGAAGGCTCGCTTGCGGGCGCGGCGCAGATCGCGCTTGCGCCGGGGAGCGGCCCGCGCCATCTCGCCTTTCTCCCGGAAAAAAAGACGGATTATCTTGTGAACGAGATGGGCGGGAGCGTCACCTGTCTGCGTATCCTGCCAAACGGCGGTCTTTCGCCGTTCCAGACGGTCCCGGCCCTGCCGCCGGATTTTGCCGGGGAGAACCGCTCCGCCGCCGTGCGCCTTTCGCCGTCTGGCCGTCTGCTCGCCGTCTCCAACCGCGGGCACGACAGCATCGCGCTCTATGAAGTCGGTGCGGACGGCGCGCTCTCCGCGCCCGTTTTCACGCCCTGCGGCGGCAGGGACCCGCGCGACCTCGCCTTTTCACCGGATGGCCGCTTCCTTTTCGCCGCCAACGAGAGCTCGGGAAGTCTCACGTCGTTCGCCGTGGAAGAAAGCGGCCTGCGTCCGCTCGGTGAGGCGGCGCGGCTCGATTCGCCGGTATGCCTGCTTTTCGCGCCGATCAGGGCTTGAACGCGTTCACCGTCTCCGCCGCATAGGCGAGTTCTTCTTCGGTGAGACCCGGGAAGACCGGCAGGCAGAGCGATTCGCGGCAGAGGGCTTCCGCCTGCGGCAGGGAGCCGGGCGCGTAGCCGAGCGAAGTGAACGCTTTCTGCAAATGGAGCGGCACCGGGTAGAACATGCCGGCCGTGATGCCTTTCTCGGCGAGATACGCGCCCAGCTCCTTTTTGTACGGTGTGCGGACGGCGAACTGGTGCCAGACGTGCGTGGTGCCGGGCGCTTCTTTCGGCAGGGTGACGGCGGGATGCCGTATGTGCGCCTGATAGTACGCAGCGTTTTTGGCGCGTTCGGCGTTCCATTCGTCCAGATACGGAAATTTTACGTTCAGGATAACGGCTTGAATCGTATCCAGACGGGAATTATATCCGACCACATAATTGTAATATTTATACGGGTTGTATAAGGCATTCCCGTCGGCGGCCGGTGCTTCCGGGAGCGGCGCGCCGTCGAGCATAGCGCGGGCCGCGGCGCCGTCGTGGCCGCCGCCGTGGGAGCGGAGCGCCCGACAGAGCACGGCAAGGTCGTCGTCGTCGGTCGTGATGAGCCCGCCGTCGCCGAACGCGCCGAGGTTTTTCGTCGGGTAGAACGAGAAGCACCCGAGCGTGCCGAGCGAGCCGGCTTTTCTGCCGTGCACCGCCGAGCCGATGGCCTGGCAGGCGTCCTCCACCACCGCGAGCCCGTGCGCTTCGGCGAGGGCGTTCAGCGCGTCCATATCCGCCGGCTGGCCGAAGATGTGCACGGGCAGGACGGCGCGCGTTTTGGCCGTGATGGCTTTTTCCGCGCTTGCCGGGTCGAGGTCGTAGGTATCGGGGCGGATATCGGCAAAGACCGGCGTGGCCCCGAGCGACGCGATGGTTTCCGCCGTGGCGAAAAACGTGAACGGCGTGGTGATCACTTCGTCGCCCGGGCCGATGTGCAGGGCGGCAAGCGCGATGGTGAGCGCTTCCGTGCCGCTGCCCACCGAGACGGCGTGGCGCACGCCGAGATAGGAAGCGAGCGTCTGTTCGAGCTCCGCCACCGGCTTGCCCAGGATATACGCGCCGCTCTCGAGACAGCGGGCCACGGTCGGCTCCAGCTCGTCTTTCAGCGCGGCGTACTGACGTTTCAAATCCAGCATGGGAATTTTCATGCGATCCCTCTTTTTTGTTTCAGCGAACGTTTTTTCTTAGCGTATCACAAGTAAAACGCCGGCACAAGCCTTTTTCTCTGGCGGAAGCCGGCCTTTTATGGTACACTAAAGACGAATGGTCTCGGAACATCACGCCCGCTTTGCCGGGCTTTTCGCAACAGGGAGGAAATCCAATGAGCAGGGAAGCTTATGAGAGTCCGTTTTCCACACGCTACGCCAGCAGAGAGATGCAGTATCTTTTTTCGCCGGATAAAAAATTCAAGACCTGGCGCAAACTGTGGATCGCGCTGGCCAAGGCGGAAAAACAGCTCGGCCTGCCCATCACGGACGAGCAGATCGCCGAGCTCGAGGCGCATGCCGAGGATATCAACTACGATGTGGCCGAAAAACGCGAGCGGGAAGTGCGCCACGACGTGATGTCGCACGTTTACGCCTACGGGGTGCAGTGCCCGCACGCGAAAGGCATCATCCATCTCGGCGCCACGTCCTGCTATGTGGGCGATAACACCGATATCCTCATCATGCGCGAAGGCCTGGCGCTTTTAAAAGGGAAGATCGTCACGGTCATCGGGCATCTGGCGGCGTTCGCGGACAAATATAAAGAGATGCCCTGCCTTGCCTACACGCATCTCCAGCCCGCCCAGCTCACCACGGTGGGCAAGCGCGCC
>CAUULH010000110.1:0-4878 GCA_963545875.1 uncultured Ethanoligenens sp. | reverse complement strand
CGGCGGCGGACGGCGGGGCGTTCGACGCGCGGGGCGGCACGCTGATGCCGGGTATGATCGATGCCCATACGCATCTGGGCATGTGGGAAGACGCGCTCGGCTTCGAGGGTGACGACGGCAACGAAAAGACCGATCCCGCCACGCCGCATCTCAGCGCGGTGGACGCGGTGAACCCGATGGACCGCTGTTTTGAGGAAGCCCGGAACGGCGGCGTCACGACCGTTGTAACGGGCCCTGGCAGCGCCAACCCGGTAGGCGGGCAGCTCATCGCCGTCAAGACGGCCGGCCGCCGCATCGACGATATGATCGTCAAAGCGCCGATCGCCGTCAAGTTCGCGCTGGGCGAGAACCCCAAAACGGTCTATCACGATCGGGATGAGATCCCCACCACGCGCATGGCCACGGCGGCCATCATCCGCGAGCAGCTCCTCAAAGCGGTGCACTATCAGGAAAAAAGAGAGGCCGCGCGGGAGAACGAGGATCTTGAGGAGCCGGAGTTCGACTATAAATGCGAGGCGCTGCTGCCGCTTCTCGACCGGAAGATCGAAGCGCATTTCCACGCGCACCGCGCCGACGATATCTTTACGGCCCTTCGCATCGCGAAAGAATTCCATCTGGACGCCGTCGTTATCCACGCGACGGAAGGCCACCTGATCGCCAAAGAGTTGATGGAAGAGGACGCCAAAGTCCTTTCGGGGCCGTTCCTCTGCGACCGCTCCAAGCCGGAGCTCAAAAACCAGACGCCCGCCGCGCCGGGCATCATGGCGTCTCAGGGGCTTTTCCCCGCCATCATTACCGACCATCCGGTCATCCCGGTGCAGTATCTCCCGCTGTGCGCGGCGCTCGCCGTGCGCGAGGGAATGGACCGGGACGCCGCCCTGCGGGCCGTCACCATCCGGCCGGCCGAGATCCTGCATCTCGAAGGCCGCGTCGGCTCGCTGCGCGCGGGCAAGGACGCCGACCTCGTCGTGTGGAACGGCGACCCGCTCGATTTTTATGCCAAGCCTGTTTTTGTGGCGGTGAACGGCCGCCGCGTCAAATAGAAGCGCCGCTGTTTTTTCAAAAAGAGCAGAAAACGGATGTGCTGGGAAGAAGGAGATTATGGAGAACCGGTCGTGGACAAGGGTGAGCCTTTCCTCTCCGCCGGGGAAAGAAGAATCCTCCCGCCGCGGGCCTGCCCCGGAAAAGGTGACCTGGGGGCAGATGCTGGTAAGCAAGGCACTGGGGGTGTACTTTTCACGCCCGTATTCTCTCACGCTCTGCACGGAGACGGCCCGCGTACTGCGCGGTGTGTTTTTCACCGTACTGGCGGCGGCAGGCGTTTCGAGCCTTTTTGCCGGCGCCGGCCGGGTGGTCTGGCTGCCTTTTGCCGGCACGATCTCCATGATCTTTTTCGGCGCGGTGCTTTTGGCCGGAAGCGTGGCCCTGCTTCTCTTCGGTCTCGCGCGCTCTCTTTTCGTGCTTCCCGTGGCGGCGCTCGTGCTGTTCCTCTGGAAAGCGGTGACCGGGCTGCTTTCCGCCGCGTGGGGCCGCTCGTTCGCGCTGTTCTTAGAGCTCACGGCACTGGCCGCTTTTCTGCTGTTCTGGCTGCTGAGGAGCCTTTTTAAACGCCTGATCATCGGCATGAGCGCGACGTTCTGGCAGTTCGAACGCGGCGGGCTCGTGCGCGCGGTCGATCTTCCGCTCGGCGAACTGCCCGCGGTAAAGGGCCGCCCGATCTTCCTGCGGTGCCGGTTCTCTCTCGGGGATCCGGGCCGCCTGAATGTGTTCCTGCGCGAATGTGTGTTCACGATGATCCTGCACCGAATCGTGTTCTGCGGCTATGCGCTGGACCCGGAAGAAGGTGGTCTAACCCTTTATCTGTATGCGGACAGGGAAGGCCGCGCCGCCCGCGTGCTGTCGAAGCTGCTGGCCCGCCGCCATCTGCCCGAAGCCCGCGTGGAAGCTGTTCCCGATCCTTCCTGGCACCGCTTCCGCGAAGAAGTGTATCCGGATGAGCAGGAATATCAGCGCATCCACAATCGGGTGCTTTATGAAGATATGGAAGCGGATCGTTTCGATTTCGCCAAAGAAGTGCCGCAGATCTTTGCGTTTTCTTTTGAAAAGGAAGAAGACGCCCGCGCTTTTGCGGAAAAAGCGGCCGGTCTCGGCTACGAGGATGCCCGCTATGTCGAACGGGAAACGGGAAAGCAGGGCAGCCTGCCCGCTTATGCCGTGTTTGCTCAGCTCACCGGCCGTGCCGGCCTCGCACGGCTGAATTTCAATACCGACCGCGCCGTGGAGCAGGCGGCGTCATTCCACGGCCATTTTTACGAATGGACGCTTGGCAGATTGGACGGAGAAGAGATGGATGCCCGCTTTTCCTCCTGAAGCCTGTCCGCTTTTTGCCAAAAGGACTTGCCATCTTCCTGAGAACTTGTTATAATAACAATATTCCCTATAAAATAGACACGATTTTAATTTAAATGTGTCTATAATACACAAAATCTGCTTGCACACGGCAAGCGAATTTGTGGGGTGGACAAGGAGATGGTCATATGCATGTCAACATCACAGGCCGCAAGGTCCAGTTGAAAGACACATTCAAGTCGAGAGTCCTCAAAAAAGTCGGTAAATTCGACCGCTTTTTTGAACCCGATGCGACGGCGTATGTCACGGTCACGGTCGAAGCGAGCCGTCAGACCGTCGAGATCACCATCAAGAACAAAGGCATCGTGTTCCGCTCGGAGGAAACTTCGGCGGATATGGTGTCTTCGCTCGACTTGGCTATCGACCATATCCTGCGTCAGATCCATAAGAACAAGACCCGGCTGGAAAAACGTCTGCGCGAGGGCGCTTTCAACGAGCTGCCCGAGAAACAGCCGGATGTTCCGCCGATCGAGGCGATGCCCGCTTTCGACGTGGTGAAAGTCAAATCGTTTCCTGTCAAGCCGATGGATGTGCAGGAAGCCATCTTGGAGATGAACCTCTCTGGACATCTGTTCTTTGCCTTTTTGAACAGCGAGACCGATATGGTCAATATCGTTTATAAACGCGGCCGCGGCGGCTACGGTGTGCTGGAGCCGGTGGCGGAAGACATGGATTAAAAACGATGCGGCCGGGCAGGATGACAAAGCCTGCCGGCCGGAGCGGGCGGCGGATGCGCCGCCCGCTTTTTTTGTGAGAGCCTGAGAGCGCGCCCTTTTGGGGCAGGCGCGGGCGGAAAGGAAGAAAAATGGAGAAAGAGACACTGGTCTGCCCCTGCCTGTTCGGATTGGAGAGCCTGGTGGCCGACGAGGCGCGCCGGCTGGGGTTCGCGGATGTGGAGGCCAAAGACGGCCAGGTGACGTTTTCGGGCGGCGCGCTCGAGGCGGCGCGCGCCAATATCGGCCTGCGCTGTGCCGAGCGGGTGCTCATCCGGCTGGGCGAGTTCCCCGCCCGCACGTTTGACGAGCTGTTCGAGGGCGTGCGCGCGCTGCCGTGGGAGCGTTTTATCGGCGAGAAAGACACGTTTCCCGTCAAGGGCTGGTCGCTCAAATCTATGCTCCACAGCGTACCGGACTGCCAGACGATCATCAAAAAAGCCGTCGTGGAGCGGTTGAAGAGCCGTTATCACACGGAGTGGTTCGAGGAGACCGGCCCGCTTTTCCAGATCCGCTTCTCGCTGTATAAGGATATGGCCTCCGTCTGCCTGGATACTTCCGGCGAGGGCCTGCACAAGCGCGGTTACCGCCCGCAGGCGATGGAGGCGCCGCTGAAAGAGACGCTGGCGGCGGGCATGGTGTCTCTTTCCCGCCCGTTTGCCGATAAACTCTTCTGCGACCCGATGTGCGGCTCCGGCACGATCCTCATCGAGGCCGCCATGCGGCTCTGGCATATGGCGCCGGGGCTTTCCCGCTCTTTTGCTGCCGAAAAATGGGGCTCGTTTCCCGCTTCGGCGTGGCAGGAGGCGCGTATGGAAGCGCGCGATGCCGTGAAGCGCGTTCCCTGCCTCATCGAAGGGAGCGATAACGATCCGGCCGCCGTGTCGCTCACCAAAGAGAACGCCGCGCGGGCCGGCGTGGCGGAGGCCATTCACGTTTCTCAGCGGGATATCAAAGCTCTCACGGCGGAGGCGGACCGCGGCGCCGTCGTCTGCAACCCGCCTTACGGCGATCGGATGCTCGACGTGGAGTCGGCCCGGGCGCTTTATGCCGAGCTCGGCGCGCTCTATCGGAAGTATCCCAAATGGCAGTTTTACGTCATCAGCCCGGACGAGCAGTTCGAGGAGATCTTCGGCGCGCGCGCCGATAAACGCCGGAAACTCTACAACGGCATGATCCGCTGCGAGTTTTTTCAATATTTCCGTCCCCGTTCGGCAAAGTGAATAAAATTTCCTCAATCAGCAAAATATTTTTAACGGATATTTGTCATTCTGACGAAAATCAAAATGTTTTGAACGGCCCCCTTGATTTTTCCGGATAGAGTGACTACAATAGTTTTAGCACTCAAAGGAATGGAGTGCTAAAACTGTGAATGGATAGATTTTTAGTTCAGGGAGGAATTAAAATGACACTCAAACCCCTTGCCGACAGAGTCGTGCTCAAGTTGGTCAAAGCCGAAGAGACCACGAAGGGCGGCATCATCCTGCCGGATAACGCAAAAGAAAAACCCCAGGTGGCGGAAGTCATCTCGGTGGGCCCCGGCGGCGTAGTGGAAGGCAAAGAAGTCAAGATGTATCTCAAAGCCGGCCAGAAAGTCATCGCCAGCAAATATTCCGGCACCGAAGTCAAGGTGGACGGCCAGGAATACACCATCGTGCGGCAGAACGACGTTCTGGCCGTGGTGGAATAAGCTCGTTCGGAGAATACGGCTGCGGGGCGTTCGCTTCCCCGCTTGGTACGGGAGGTAAAAAAGAAT
>CAUULH010000109.1:0-4901 GCA_963545875.1 uncultured Ethanoligenens sp. | reverse complement strand
GGAAAGCCGGTCTTTCTCTTTGCGCAGGGTTGCCGCTATTCGATTTTAACAGGGGTAATGTGGCATGGATACGCGGGTCCGAAACGATTTTTTAGCGCTCCGCCGAAAGATCATCGAGGCGGATTTTTCCCATTTGAACGATAGACAGCGGGAGGCCGTGTTGGCCACCGAAGGGCCTCTGCTCGTTTTGGCGGGCGCAGGCAGCGGCAAAACCACCGTATTGGTCAACCGCGTGGCGTGCATTTTGAAATACGGACGCGCCTATGAGAACGATTCTGTTCCGGAAGATCTGACGGACGGCGACCTTTCCTATCTGAACGACTGCTTGAAAAAGCGGTCGTTTGACAGCGCGCGCCTCCGTGACCTGCTGAGCGTGGACGTGCCGCCGGCCTGGTCGATCCTCGCCATCACGTTTACCAACAAGGCGGCGGGTGAGATGAAAACGCGCCTTGAGAAAACACTTGGCGAAGAGGCAGAAGAAATCTGGGCTTTTACGTTCCATTCCGCCTGTTCGCGTATCTTGCGGCGGGAGATCGACAAGCTGGAGCTTGGATATTCCCGTTCTTTTACGATCTACGACCGGGACGACAGCATCCGCGTGCTGAAGGACTGCTGCAAAGATGTGGCGGGAGACGACCGCAGCTTTGCCAATAAAACAGCGCTGCCGGCGATCGGCCGAGCCAAAGAGAAAAACATGAGCCCGGCCGCTTTCGAGCAGGCCGCCGGAGACGATTTCCGACTGAAAAAGATCGCCGGTATCTATTATAAATACCAACAGGCCCTGCGGCAGGCCAATGCGCTGGACTTTGACGATATGCTGCGCCTCACGGTCATGCTGTTTGAAAAAAATCCGGATGTGCTGGAGCGGTATGCCAACCGCTTCCGGTATATCCTTGTGGATGAATATCAGGATACGAATCCCGTCCAGTACCGCCTGGTGAGCTTGCTTGCCAAAGTGCACGGGAACCTCTGCGTTGTGGGCGACGACGATCAGAGCATCTACAAATTCCGAGGCGCGACGATCGAGAACATCCTGAGCTTCGAAAAGCAGTATCACGACGCGCGCGTCGTTAAGCTGGAGCAGAACTACCGCTCCACTTCCGTGATCCTCGACGCGGCCAATGCCGTGATCGCCAATAATTCCGAGCGCAAGAGCAAGCGCCTTTGGACGGAGAATCCCGTGGGCGATCCCATCCGCGTTTCTCGTTTTGAGGATGAAAGCACCGAGGCGCTGGCAATTGCGGAAGCCATTCTCGATAACGTCAAGGCGGGCATGAGATTTTCCGATCAGGCCGTGCTGTATCGGATGAACGCACAGTCCGGCCCGATCGAGAAAGCGTTCATGCGCATGGGCGTGCCTTATCGCATCATCGGCGGTTTCCGGTTCTATGAACGGCAGGAAGTCAAGGACATCGTTTCCTATCTCTGCGTGCTCAACAATCCGGGCGATAATCTGCATTTTTCCCGTATCGTCAATGCGCCGAAGCGGAGTATCGGCAGCGCCACGATGGCTGCCGTGCAGCAGATCGCCGAGCAGACCGGGCAGACGCTGTACGATGTCCTGCTCCACTGTGACGAATATGAATACTTTTCCAAGAAAACGGCGCGGATCCGGTCTTTTATGGACTTTATGGAACGGATGCGCGCGGAGCGAGACCATCTCTTTCCGCACGAGTTCATTCAGAAAGTCATGGAGGACAGCGGTTATTTAGCCTCGCTGGGAGACGACGAAGAGGGAAAAGACCGCCGGGAGAACCTGAGCGCACTGGTCTCCAACGCGGCTGATTATGAAAAAAATGCGGATGAGCCGACGCTTGAAGGCTTTTTGGAAGAAGCCGCGCTGATGACGGATATCGACAATTACGACGCGAATGCGGATACGGTCGTGATGATGACGATCCATTCTGCCAAAGGGCTTGAATTTCCGGCCGTTTTCGTTGCCGGTCTCGAAGAAGGGGTCTTTCCAGGCCAGAGCGTGATGATCTATCCGGAGCAGCTGGAAGAGGAGCGCCGCCTTGCCTATGTGGGCATCACGCGGGCCAAGCGCCAGCTTCATCTGACTTGTGCCGCTTCCCGTATGCTGTTTGGCGCTACGGTGCACAATCGTCCGTCCCGTTTTTTGTCGGAGATCCCGGGCAGCCTCAAAGAGGAACATCATATGCAAGTGCAGGCGCGTATGGAACGCGCGCCGCGTGTCCGCGCCGCCGCGGCCATCCGCCCGGAGCGCCCCGGCGTTTCCGTGCAGACGCGCACGAAGCTTTCGTTTTCTCCCGGTGACAGCGTACATCACGGCACTTTCGGCGACGGTATGGTGCTTTCCGCCAAGGAGATGGGCGGCGATACCCTGCTTGAGATCGCTTTCGATTCCTGCGGGACGAAAAAGCTGATGGCCAATTTTGCCAGACTGAAAAAATGTTGACTTTTTTGAGGATCTTTTTAAAAATCCCGGCCCGCACTTTTGTGCGAGGCCGTTTTCTTTTTTGTTTTTGCGCAAAGCGGCCGTTTTCGGCTGGAAATCTTTCGCTTAAAAGACTATACTATGGCGTGAGGAAAATGTAGAGGTCTTCATGAAAATGGAACATTAAGGGAGGGAAAGATTGTGAAAATCGTTTGGATCACACCGGCCAGCAAGCTGCGCCGCCTGCGTGGCTACCGGATCGGAAATAAGCTTTACGGCCATATGAACTCGATCACCGGTCCGCTTATCCTTGGGCATATCGTAAAGGAGGCCGGCCATGAAGTAGAAGTCTATGAAGAATTGTATGTGGACATTCCTTTTGATAAGATCCGGGATGCGGATGTTATCTGTCTGTATACGATGACCTCCAATGCGCCCAGAGCCTATCAACTGGCCGACATGTTCCACCAAAAGACAAAAGCGCGTGTCATTATCGGCGGCATGCACGCCAGTGTTTTGCCGGAAGAAGCGGTGGAACACGCCGATCAAGTGGTGGTCGGGGAAGGCGAGTCCGTCATCCTGGACGTCATCGAGGGGCGTATCACCGACCGCATCGTGACATCTCCTTGTCTTCAGGACCTCGACAAGGTGCCGTTCCCGGATTATTCTCTGCTCAAGACACCATGCGAAGTGGCCAATGTGATGTCGACACGCGGGTGCCCGTTCTGTTGTTCGTTCTGCACCACTTCACGGATGTTCCATCCGTACCGCGAGCGCAGTGTCGACAGCGTGATCGAAGAACTGTGGTACTATAAAAGACTGGGCTTCAAATACATCAACTTTGAGGATGACAATTTCACCGCCAATAAAGAACGGGCAAAAGAGATCTGCCGCCGGATGATCAAAGAAAAGCTCGTATTCCGGGAGACTTTTTTCTTCGGACGCACGGATATGGCTAAAGACGAAGAGATGCTATCCCTTTTGGAGCGCGCGCACCTGACACGCGTTCTGATTGGGATCGAATCGCTCAATCAGGAATCGCTGGACCGCATCAACAAGCGCCAGAAGATTTCAGATATCCAGAATTGTGCCCGTGCGCTCAGCCGCCACAAGATCCGTCTGATCTCCAGCATCGTTCTCGGCATCGATACCGATTCTGAATCCGATATCGAGCGCAGCGTGAAATTTTCAAGCGACATCCATGCCTATCAGCTCCAGCCGGCGATCCTGACACCCTTTCCGGGTACGGTCGATTATCAGCGCATGGTCAAAGAAGACCGCATGCTGACGAAAAACTGGAGCCTTTTCGACATGATGCACGTGACATTTTTTCCTAAGAATATGACGCCATGGGAACTGCAAAAGCAATTTTTTAAAGCCGCAAAGGCATTTTATTCACTTGGCGGGGCTTTCCGTATGATGACCATGTTTGGCATCCGGTACGGATTGAGGCGTGTGGGGCTTTGGCTCATTGTGCGGCTTGGCACGTTTGGCGCCTATCTGCTTTCCTGCCTGGGGAAACACACCTATTTTTATCGTCTGCGCCACCTGGTCGTGCCGCCGCGGCTCATTGGGCAGACTGACTCTTGAAAAAGAAGGAATCTGAATGAAATCCATCACAAAAATCTGGCTTTGGCTCGCCGTTCTTTTTACTGTGGCGGGAGCGATCCTTTTGTATCCGATCTCAAAAGACATCATGGCCGCGAACATCCTTTTTCTTCTGATAAAAGCCGGGATGCTGATCGGGCTTTTCGTACTGCTTTTTTCTAAAAGACGGTGGGGCCTTATGCTTTGGGTGATTTCCAGTGCCGAAGCGGTGGCGGCAACGGCGGTTAAATGGCAGTTGACAGGTACGCTATCATTCCAATCCTATGCGCTGTTCATCACAAGCATGATCGTGGATATCCTCATGCCGCTTGTTGCCTTTTGTTTGCTGCACAAAGAAAAAACAGAAGGCCGGACCTGAACATCCAGTGATTGGATTTGACCATCGAATGATCTTCCCCGTTCTATGGGGATTTTTTTGTTTTTATTGCCGACTGAGACGGTTTCGATTATACTGGGAGAAGCGGTCTGCGGCTGTTGTCATCGTGACCGTGAGTTTCATGTAAATCAGGTGTCGATATTTGCATCATTTCGGTAAAGTCGCTTCCGCGTTCCGGATCACGTTTGCTTCATTGCGTTATCCGGATTTTTCATCATTCTGGTTTGGGCAGGCCATCTCCGTAACAGGAACCTGGATGCAGCGCACGGCTCAGGTCTGGCTCGTTTATACGCTTACGAAGTCACCGTTTTTGGTAGGGCTCTTAGGCGTGTGCCAATTTGCCCCGATACTGCTGTTGACCCTGTTTGCGGGTGTTTTCATCGATCGCTATCCCAAAAAGCGTATCCTGCTGTGCACGCAGACCTCTTTTATGTTGTTGAGCTTTGCCATGTCTCTGCTGGTTTTCCTACATGTTGTGCAATATTGGCACATTTTCATCATCGCTTCGCTGTTTGGCTT
>CAUULH010000108.1:0-4941 GCA_963545875.1 uncultured Ethanoligenens sp. | reverse complement strand
GCGTCGAAGTATCTTCAAGAGGAGCTCGCACGCATCCGTGCCGGCCGTGCCAACCCGGCGATTTTGGACAAAGTGCGCGTCGATTATTACGGTACGCCCACGCCCATCAACCAGATCGCGGCGGTCTCCGTCACCGAGGCGCGCAATCTGACCATCCAGCCGTGGGATATTTCGCAGATCCGCGCCATCGAGAAAGCCATCCTTAAGTCGGATCTGGGCTTGAATCCTCAGAACGACGGCAAAGTGCTCCGCATCATGTTCCCGCCGCTGACGGAAGAACGCCGCAAAGAGCTTGTTAAGACGGTCAAACGCTATGCGGAGGACGCCAAAGTAGCGATCCGTTCGATCCGGCGCGACGCGCTCGAGGCGCTGAAAGCCGAGAAGAAGAGCGGCGTGCTGACCGAAGACGACTTGAAGGACGAAGAAAAGAAAGTCCAGGACACGACCGACCGGTATTGCAAGCAGATTGACGACGCGGGTGCCCAAAAAGAAAAAGAAATCATGGAGATTTGAGCATGGCGGAAAAAGGCGGGGCGATCGCCGGAGCCCCGGAGAAAAGAGTGCTTCCGGTCCATATCGCCATCAAGATGGACGGCAACCGCCGCTGGGCAAAAAAGCATCATCTGCCGCGCCAGATGGGGCATTCGGCCGGCTCGGAAGCGTTCAAAACGATCGCGCGCTACTGCAATAAGATCGGCGTGCCCTATCTGACGGTGTATGCTTTCTCCACAGAGAACTGGAAGCGTTCGGCGGACGAAGTCTCCGGCATCATGGCGCTTCTGCGCAAAAATCTGCAGGATGTGCTCACGATCTTTCGGAACGAGAACATCCGCACCCGCTTCATCGGAGACTGGTCGAGGCTCGACCCAAAGCTGCAAAAGCTGATGGCGGAGGCGGAACGCATCTCGGCGGACCGTACCGGCCTGCGGCTGAATATCGCCATCAATTACGGCGGGCGGGACGAGATCGTCCATGCCGTGCGTCTGCTGGCCGAAGAAGTGAAGGCGGGCCGCCTTTCACCGGAAGAGGTCGATGCGGAAGCGATCTCCTCGCGTCTCTACACGGCCGGCCAGCCCGATCCGGATCTGGTCATCATGCCGGGCGCCGAAAAACGGATCTCCAATTTTCTGCTCTGGCAGTCGGCCTATGCGGAATATTGGTATTCCGATGTCCTCTGGCCTGATTTCACGCCGGAAGTGCTGGAGGAAGCCATTGCCGATTTCGGCGGGAGGAATCGTCGGTTCGGCGGAAGTTGAACGGTCGGGCGGTGCAAACCGTTTTTGCACAGGCCAGGTAAGAAGGGGAAAAGATGAAGCAACGGCTAATTTCAGCGGCTTTCGGCATCCCGATCGTTATTGCCGTGCTGCTGTTATATAACACGGTGGTCCTTAACATTGTGGTGGCGTTTGTCAGCCTGCTGGCTCTTTTTGAAGTGCTTGCCGCGATGCAGTATCTCAAAAAGCGCGGGCTTTGCGCCCTCTGTTTTGCCTATGCCGCCGCGCTGCCGTTTTTCAATATCCGTCAGATGCATCTGGTCGTGCTGATCTGCAGCTACGTTTTCGTCGTGCTGCTCTTTGCTCTTCTGATGCGGAAAAAAGGCACGCTCCGGCTGGAAGAAGCGGGCACGGCCCTCATGCTGACGGTGATGATCAGCGTCGCCTTTTCCTGCATCGTTTTTCTTCGGGATGTCTTCGCGGGCCAGTCGCATACCGATTTCGATTCGCTTTTTTATCTCGCTTTGATCTTCATCGGCGCGTGGATAACGGATGCCGGGGCTTATTTCATCGGGCGTTTTTTCGGCCGCCACAAGATGGCGCCGGAGATCAGCCCGAAAAAAACGATTGAAGGCGCATTGGGCGGCGTCGTCTGTTCCGCCGTGATGTTTCCGGTGGCGGGGCTCATTTATCAGAGCTATGCCGCTTCCATCGGCATCACCGTATCGGTGCGGTATCCGCTTCTGATCGTGCTCGGCGTGCTCAGCGCTTTTGCCGCGATCTTCGGCGATCTGGCCGCCTCTTTCATCAAACGCCGCTGTAAGATCAAGGATTTCGGCCACATCCTGCCGGGGCACGGCGGCATCATGGACCGGTTCGACAGCGTGATGTTCGTCGCGCCGTTTCTATACATCGCGGTGCAGTTGATCTCCATTGTTTCGTGACGGGAACGCCCGCTTTCACGGAATGGAATCGGAAAGGTCGGGCATATGATAGCAGTGCGGTCGCTTACGATATTGGGTTCCACCGGTTCCATCGGGACACAGGCGCTGGATGTGGCGGAAAAACTGGGCTTTCCGGTCGCCGCGTTGAGCGCCGGCAGGCAGATCGACCTGCTGGAGCGTCAGGTGAGACAGTTCCGACCGGCCATCGCCGCCGTGGCGGATGAAAAGGCGGCGGAACGTTTCCGCGAGCGGGTAAAAGATCTGCCTGTGCGCGTGCTGGCGGGCAAGGAAGGCATCTGCGCCGCGGCGCGCGGGGGCGGTGAGCTGGTGCTCAATGCCGTGATGGGCATTGCCGGTCTCGCACCGACGCTCGCCGCCGTCGATGCGGGAAAAGATCTCGCGCTCGCCAACAAAGAGACGCTCGTCACCGGCGGCGAGCTCGTCATGCGGAAAGTCCGCGAAAAAGGCGTCCGCCTTTTGCCGGTGGACAGCGAGCATTCCGCCATCTTTCAGTGCCTGCAGGGCTGCGCGTCTCACGGCGAGGTCGAAAACCTGATTCTCACGGCTTCGGGCGGCCCGTTTTTCGGCTGGTCGAAAGAGAACCTCGCGCAGGTGCGCCCCGCGCAGGCTCTCCGCCATCCCAACTGGAAGATGGGCGAGAAGATCACGGTGGACAGCGCCACGCTGATGAACAAAGGCATGGAGCTGATGGAAGCCGCATGGCTATTTTCCATTCCGATGGAGAAGATAAAGGTGCTGGTGCACCGGCAGAGCATCGTGCATTCGGCGGTGTCGTTCAAAGACCATGCGGTGCTCGCGCAGCTTGGCGTGGCGGATATGCGCATCCCCATCCAGTATGCGCTCACCTGGCCGGAGCGCGCGCCGTCTCCCGCGGCGGCTTTAGATCTGCTTACGGCCGGTCCGCTCACCTTTGAGCTGCCGGACGAAGAAAATTTTCCCGCGCTGCGCGTGTGCCGGGAGGCTTTTCGGCGCGGCGGGCTGGTGCCCGCCGCCCTGAACGGCGCCAACGAAGAAGCGGTCTCGCTTTTTCTGGCGGGCAAAGTCCCGTTTACTTCCATCACGCCGCTTGCCGCCGCCGCCGCGGAAACGCAGGAACCGGGCGCCGTGACCTTCGAGGCCATCTGTCAGGCCGATCGGGCCGCGCGGCGTTTCGTCCGGGAAAAAACACTTGCCGGCGGGAAAAAATAGACGCATCGTCCGTTTATTGCGTTCCCTCAATCAGAAAGGGTGGTTGCTATCGCTGCGGTTGTGGATATCCTCATCGCGATCCTCGTATTCGGCGTGCTGATTTTCGTGCATGAATTCGGCCATTTCTTCACGGCCAAGCTCTGCCATGTGCGCGTAAACGAATTTTCCGTGGGCATGGGTCCGTCCCTGTTCCATTTTCAAAAAGGAGAGACGAAGTATTCGCTGCGAGCCCTGCCCATCGGCGGCTATACCGCGATGGAGGGCGAGGATGAGGACAGCGGAGACCCGCACGCATTCGTCAACCGGCCGGTCTGGCAGCGCATCATCGTGCTGGTGGCCGGTTCGTTTATGAATATCCTCACGGGCTTCGTCATCATCCTGATTTTGGTCATGATGGCAAGCCAGATCGCTTCCACGACGGTTTCCGGCTTCGCTGAAAAGGCCACGAGCACCAAAACGGGCCTTCAGACGGGCGACACGATCACCAAGATCGACGGCGCGCCGGTGCATATCAACCTCGATATCACGCTGGGGCTCATCGAGAGCAACCGCGGAAAAGTGGATATGCAGGTCCTGCGCCGCGGCAAGACGGTCGAACTGACGGGTGTCCAGTTCCCCACGACGAGCGACGGCAACGGCGGCAAGGTGATGCTCGAAGACTTTACCGTCCTGCCGGAAACCAAAACACCGGGCACGGTCCTCAAGCACGCGTTTTACTGGACGACGGGCATGGTCAAGCTCGTTTGGGTGACCATCGTGCAGATGTTTACGGGCCGCTATACCGTCAAAGACCTCGCGGGCCCGGTGGGAACTACGGCGGCGATGGGCGAAGCCGCCGCGCAGAGCGCTTCGTCACTGTTTCTGGTCGTGGCGATGATCGCGGTGAACCTCGGCGTCGTCAACCTGTTCCCGCTGCCCGCGCTTGACGGCGGCCGCCTTCTGTTCGTCATCATCGAAGGTGTCCGCCGCAAACCGGTGCCGCGCAAGTACGAAGGCTATGTTCATCTGGTCGGCTTTGCGCTTTTGATGATGCTGATGCTGGTCGTGACGTTTAATGATATCGTGCGATTGATCCAAAGGTAGGCTTTTTTATGCAGAGGAGAAGAGCGAGGCAGGTCCATGTGGGGCGCGTCGCCGTCGGCGGCGGCGCGCCGGTGACAGTGCAGTCCATGCTCTGTGCGCCGGCGGGAGATATCCCGGCCAATCTGGAACAGGCAAAGCGGCTGGAGACGGCGGGGTGCGAGATCATCCGCACCGCCGTGCCGGATAAAGAGGCTGTCGGCCTGATCGCGGCCTTAAAAGAAACCGTTTCCATGCCCGTGGTGGCGGATATCCACTTCGACTGGCGCCTTGCGCTCGAAGCGATCGCCGCCGGAGCGGACGCCATCCGGCTCAATCCCGGCAATATCGGCGGGGATGACCGCGTACATGCCGTGGCGAAGGCCTGCGCGGAAAAAGGTTTGCCCATCCGCATCGGCGTCAACGGCGGCTCGCTCGAAAAGCATATCTTGGCCAAATACGGCCGCCCCACGCCGCAGGCAATGGCCGAGAGCGCGCTGTATCATGCCAAATTG
>CAUULH010000107.1:0-4958 GCA_963545875.1 uncultured Ethanoligenens sp. | reverse complement strand
ATAAGCCCCTGTTTTATGTGTTGAAAGAACATGTAAAACGGGGGCTTTTTTTATTTCTGCGCAGAAAGGAAATCAAAATGAGGAAAAAGAAAAATCAGCAGATCAGCGGACAAATCGACCTGTTTACCCTGATGGCCGCCGCGCCGCAGACTGCCGCGCCCGCCAAAAAAGCCGAGACAGCAAAAACAGAATCCGCGCCTGAACCTGCCAGCTTTTTTGACCTGATGGGCAAAGAAGCGGAACCCACGCTCCACATCGTTGAAAAGCCTGTTTCCAAGCAGGCGAAGAATTACCGGCTGTCTGGCGATCTGGCCTATGCCGCAACGCCCGCGGCCCGGTATGAGGACAACGTAGCGGCTATCCGGACACTGAAAGAGCTGGAAAAGGGAAACCGTCCGGCCTCTTCGGAAGAGCAGAAAATCCTTGCGAAAGATACCGGCTGGGGCGGCCTTGCGGATTTCTTCGATCCGTCTCGGAAGCCCAAACAGGAAGCGGAACTGAAAGAATTGCTGACGGCGGATGAATACGCCGCCGCCCGCACGTCTGTTCTTTCCGCCTTTTATACACCGGCTACCCTGATTTCAGGCATTTGGAAAACCCTCGAGCGGTTTGGATTCCAGGGCGGCAACGCGCTGGAACCTTCCTGCGGCACCGGCCGTTTTCTCGGCCTCGCACCGGAAGATGCCCGCCTGTACGGTGTGGAACTGGACAGTTTATCTGCCCGGATCGCCATGCAGCTGTACCCGCAGGCAAAGATTCGCTGCTGCGGGTTGGAACAAACCGAATGGGACGATAACTTTTTCGACGTAGTGATCGGCAACGTGCCTTTCGGTGAATACGGCGTATCCGATTCCCGATATGACCGCGAACATCTGAAGATCCACGACTACTTCATTATCCGCGGGCTGGATCTGCTCCGCCCGGGCGGTATGATGGCCGTGATCGTCAGCAAGTATTTTATGGATAAACAAGACGATCGCGTCAGACAGCTGGCCGCCCAAAAAGCAGAACTTGTCGGCGCGGTCAGACTGCCGGAGAACGCTTTTCCCGGCACGCGCACCGTGGCCGATGTGCTGTTTCTTCAAAAAAAGGACAGCGGCATGGCAAAAACCGATTCGGACTGGCTTTCCCTTGACACTTTGAATGGGGATATTCCAGTCAATCGGTATTTTGTCCGTCATCCTTACCGGATGTTGGGGCGGATGGTCTGGGACAGCCGATATGACGGTCACAGCGTCACAACGCTTCTGCCGCATGAACATTGGGCTGACCGGTATCGGGAACAGCTCGGCCAGTTAAACGCGGTCTTGCCGGACAGCGGACCGAAAGAAGAAGCGAAAGCCGACGGCGGCATCCCGGAACGCATCCCGGCGGAAGCGGGCGTGCGGAATTTCACCTTTACGCCCGCACACGGACAGATCTATTACCGGAAAAATGCCTGGATGGAATACCGTTCCTACAGTGAGAACGGCAAGCAGGCCGTGCTGACCTACATCGAGCTGATGAATGCCGTTCATCAGCTGTTGGAAACCGAAATGAGCGATCTGGACGAGGGCCTTATCAAAGCCCGTCAGCGTGAGATGGGACGGCTTTATGACCGTTTCGTTTCCCGCTACGGCCCCCTGAACAGCCGGTACAACGCTTCACGGTTCCGTGAAGACGCGGATTATCCGCTGGCGGCCAGTCTGGAGATCGTACAGGCAAACGGCAAGGTCAAAAAAGCGGCTATCTTTACCGAGCGCACGATCCGGCCGCATCAGGAAGTTACGCACGCGGATTCTCCGCGCGACGCGCTTCCAATATGTCTGAATGTCCTTGGCTATGCGGACATCCCCTACCTTTCCCGTTTGACGGGGA
Organism: uncultured Ethanoligenens sp.; assembly: GCA_963545875.1. Classification (GTDB taxonomy): domain Bacteria; phylum Bacillota; class Clostridia; order Oscillospirales; family Ethanoligenentaceae; genus Ethanoligenens. The sequence goes on along the minus strand of CAUULH010000107.1, from coordinate 3,101 downwards.
AATCGGAGAAGGAGATCCTTTCCGAACTGAATGGAACGCTTCTTTTCCGTGATCCCGAACAAGAAGGAAAATGGGTGCCGGCGGATGACTATCTGTCCGGTAACGTCCGCAGGAAGCTGAGAGCGGCAAAGCAGGCAGCCCAAAAAGATCCTGCTTACGCCGTCAATGCGGCGGCGCTTGAAAAAGTGCAGCCAAAAAAACTGGAAGCGGCAGACATCGACCTGCGGCTCGGAGCGGTTTGGATCGACCCGGAATACATCACAGAATTCATCCATACGCTGCTGAAAACGCCGAAAAATCTGGAAAAGGATGTTTACGCCATTTATACTCCTCAGAATGCCACCTGGCATATTGAAGGAAAAACCATCGACAGCTGGTCGGTGACGGCGACGGAAACCTACGGTACGAGCCGGATCGACGCCTATCAGATCATGGAGGAGACACTCAATCTGAGGGATGTGAAAGTCTACGATTATGTTGAAAACGAAAAAGGCAACCGTGTGGCGCGCGTCAACAAATCGGAGACGATCGCCGCGCAAAGCAAACAATCGGAAATCAAGGAGGCATTCCGCGAATGGATCTATGCGGATACGGAACGCCGCAATACGCTGGTGCAGACCTATAATGAGCGGTTCAATTCGATCCGTCTGCGGGAATTCGACGGTTCTTATTTGACATTCCCAGGCATGGCGGACGGAATCACGCTGCGGCCTCATCAGAAAAACGCGGTGGCCCGTATTCTGAATAGTAAAAACGCGCTTCTCGCCCATGTTGTTGGGGCTGGGAAGACCTTCACGATGGCGGCGGCAGCCATGGAGATGAAGCGCTTGGGCATCTGCCATAAGCCGATGTTCGTGGTGCCGAATCACCTGATCGGCCAGTGGGGCGCGGAATTTCTCCGCCTGTACCCGTCGGCGAATATCCTGCTGGCGACCAAAGACGACTTTGCCAAAGACCGCCGGCGTACTTTTTGCGCGCGGATGGCCACCGGCAATTACGACGCCGTCATCATCGGCCATTCGGCTTTCGGCAAGATCCCGGTATCGGAAGACCTGCGGCAGGAATATATCCGTGAGCAGATCGACGGGATCGAGGAGGCCATTGAAGAAGCCAAAGCCAGCTCAGGGGCCAATTACACCGTTCGTCAGTTGGAGATCGATAAAAAACGTCTGCTGAAAAAGCAGGAAAAACTTTTGAACCGCGAGGCGAAGGATTACGGCGTCACCTTTGAGGAGACCGGCGTAGACCAGCTTTTCGTGGATGAGAGCCAGTACTTTAAGAATCTGGCACTCTACACGAAGATGCGGAACGTAGCGGGCGTTGCTCAGACGGAAGCGCAGAAATCCTCCGATCTATTCATGAAGATCCGGTATCTGCATCAGCAGCATAACGGGCGCGGCGCGGTCTTTGCCACCGGGACGCCGGTATCGAACAGCATGGTAGAACTGTACACCGTTCAGCGGTATTTGCAGCCGGAAACGCTGAAAGAAATGGGGCTTGAGCATTTTGATGCCTGGGCCTCGACGTTCGGCGAAACGGTCACGGCCGTCGAACTGGCGCCGGAAGGCACCGGCTGGCGGAGCAAACAGCGGTTTGCCCGGTTCTACAATTTGCCGGAACTCATTACGATGTTCCGCAATGTGGCCGATATCCAGACCGCCGATATGCTGAAACTGCCGGTTCCGGCTCTGAAAGGCGAAAAAATACAGAATATCGAAACGCCCGCTTCCGATCTCCAGAAACAGGCTGTACAAGATTTGGCGGAGCGGGCCAAAGCCATCCGCAACCATCTTGTGGAACCAAATGAGGACAATATGCTCAAGGTCACGGGCGACGGACGGGCGCTGGCGCTGGATCAGCGTCTGCTCATCCCGGACGCGCCGGACGACCCGAACAGCAAAATCAATGTATGCGCCGAAAAGATCTATGGCATTTGGAAGGAGACGATGACCGACCGTTCGGCGCAGATGGTCTTTTGTGACCAGTCCACGCCGCATTATGACGGAAAATTCAATGTGTACGACGATCTGAAGACCAAGCTGGTGAGCAAAGGCATTCCGGCAGAAGAGATCGCCTTTATTCACGATGCCAAAACAGACAAACAAAAGGAGGCGCTTTTCGCCGATGTGCGCGCCGGAAACGTGCGCGTTCTGATCGGCAGCACCTTCAAAATGGGCGCCGGCACAAACTGTCAGGACAGGCTGATCGCCGAGCATCATGTCGATGTGCCGTGGCGGCCGGCGGATCTTGAACAGCGTCAGGGGCGCATCCTCCGTCAGGGCAATCGGAATCCGGCAGTCTGGATCTTCCGGTATGTCACGGCGGGCACGTTCGACGCTTACAGCTGGCAGCTCATCGAAAACAAGCAGCGGTTTATCTCGCAGATCATGTGCGGGAAATCGACCGCGCGTTCCGCCGACGATATCGACGAGACGGCCCTTTCCTATGCTGAAGTTAAGGCACTTGCGACCGGAAATCCGCTTTTCAAAGAAAAGATGGACGTCGATCTGCAAGTGAACAAGCTTCAGGTATTGGAAGCGCAGTATCAAAAGGGCCGGTATCGCATGGAGGACTCGGTAAAAGTCTATTATCCGAACCGTGTAAAATCCCTGCATGAAGAGATCGCCGCGTACAAACTGGACGCGGCCCTGCGCGACACGAACCGGGATCAGATTGTCTTGTTCGGCCGGACATTCGTTTCTCTTGGGGAAGCGGAAAAACCGCTTCGGGATACGATCCGTTTGATCTGTTCGACTGATCAGAGAATGGAGATCGGCTCTTTGTTTGGTTTCAAACTGAACGCTGAGTGGAGCCTGTTTGAGGCCCGTGTCCTGCTGAGAATGACCGGAAAGGCCGACTATTCGATGCTGGCCAATAAAATGACGCTGGACAATCTGGAACAGCTGGCTCATCGAATGGACGGAATTGAAAATCTGATCGTTCAAAAAGAGCGGGAGGTGAACGAAATTCGGAAACAGACCGCGGAAATGCAAGTGGAGCTTGAAAAGCCTTTTGCTTATCAGGCCGAGCTGAAGCGTCTGAAAAAACGTCAGGCGGAACTGAACGCGGCACTGAATCTGGACAAAGAAGAAAACGTGATT
>CAUULH010000106.1:0-4983 GCA_963545875.1 uncultured Ethanoligenens sp. | reverse complement strand
GCGCGCCGGATGCCCATGGCGTCGTAGATGACCACCGCCGCCAGCACGAACACCAGCGCGAATTCCGGCGAATCCACGCCGCAGTGCCGCATGATGCCTACAAAAAGCGCGCACACCATGGCGGAATGGGCGCTGGGCATGCCGCCCGCCCCGGAGATGCGCTCCGGCACGAACTTTCCGGTCTTGATCATCGTCAAAACCGTTTTGATCACTTGGGCCAAGAGCCAGCTCACAATGGCCGCAAGCAGGATATAATTGCGCAAAAACAGCTTGACTGTCAGCATGTTTTCCTCCAGATACCCACCTGCCCGGCCAAATCTGGCCGGTATTCCGGCTATCTTTTTTAATGGTCTCGGCGCAGAAGGCGCATCGTGAAATCAGCCAGAAAAGCGCGCTCTTCCCCAAAGACGCGCAAAAAGCCGACCGCTTCTTTCGAAAGACTCAAAGCCAGCTCACGCGCTCCTTTTAGGCCAAAGTGCGTCACATAAGTCGATTTTTTGTTTTCTTCATCGCTCCCGACAGGTTTGCCGAGCGTACCAGTATCGCCGGTCACGTCGAGGATATCGTCCTCGATCTGAAAGGCAAGGCCCAGCTTTTCGGCATAAGCGTCTGCCGCACGGATCTTTTCTTCCGGCGCGCCGGCCACGATGCAGCCACCCGCGGCCGCCGCGCGGATCATGGCGCCCGTCTTGCCGCGGTGCATCGTTTCGAGCAGAGAAAGCGGGATCTCTTTATTCTCTGAAAGCAGATCGATCATCTGCCCGCCGACCATGCCCGCGCCGCCGGACGCCCGGGCCAAAAGGCCCATCGCGCGCACGGCATCCTGCGGGGCGACGCCGCTTTGTTCATTATTACACAAACCGGTTTCAAAAGCAAGACTGAGCAGGGCGTCGCCCGCGAGCAGAGCCGTGGCGTAATCGAACTTCGCGTGGCAGGAAGGCCGGCCGCGGCGCAGATCGTCGTCGTCCATGCAGGGGAGATCGTCGTGGATGAGCGAATAGGTATGGATCATCTCCACCGCGCAGGCATACGGTATCGCCCGCTCTTCCGTGCCGCCGCAGAGGCGGCAGAATTCCAGCGCCAGCATGGGACGGACGCGTTTGCCGCCCGCCAGCGCGCTGTACCGCATCGCTTCGAAAAGCCGCTTCTGCGGCCCTTCCGCTTTCGGCAGATAAGCGTCCAGCGCTTCGTTCACGCGCCCGGCATAATAAGCCAGCCGGTCTTTTGGTTCCGCTTGCATCAAAAACGCCCCGCTTTCAATTGCTTTGTTCCGGCGCATCCGCCGATGGTTCTTCCTCATCCGCTCCGGCGGCCCCGGAAGTCAGCGTCTCGATCTTCTGCTCCGCTTTGGCCAGTTTTTTATCGAGCCTGGCGGCAAGGCGAGCGCCTTCTTCAAACAGGCGGATGGACTCATCCAGCGTCTTTTCCCCGCTTTCGAGCTCGGAGACGAGCGCTTCGAGCTTGGCCATATTTTCTTCAAAAGTCGGTTCTTTTTTCATGTCGTTTCACCTGCTTGTTTGAGTTTGTCCGGATAGACCCGCTCCACCCGACAGTCTGCCCGGCCGCCTGTAAGACGCACGGCAAGCGTATCGCCCGGCGAGATTTCCGAAAGATCCGTCACGGCTTGTCCCTCTTTTTCCGCCACCGCATAGCCTCTCGCCAGCACGCGCAGCGGGTCGAGCGCCGAAAGCCGTGCCGCCTGCGCCGAAAGCCGCCCGCGGGCGGTTTCCACCTGACTTTTTGCGGCGGTAAAAAGCCTTGACGCGGCCTTATCCGCCCGCATCCGGCAGAGATCAAGCTGATTTTTCGGCGGGCGCAGAGCGCTCTCAGCCCGGTCAAAACGGTCTTTATCCCGGTGGAAACGTTCGACGAGATCTTCGCGCAGGCGGGACGACGCGTCGAGCAATGCGGCTTTGACGGCGCCCTGCTCCGGCGAAACGAGCTCCGCCGCGGCGGACGGCGTGGGCGCGCGGACATCCGCGGCGAAATCCGCGATGGTGAAATCCGTCTCGTGCCCCACGGCCGAGACGACCGGGATCGCCGAAGCCGCGACGCACCGCGCGACGTTCTCGTCATTGAACGCCCAGAGGTCCTCGATAGAGCCGCCGCCGCGCCCCACGATGAGCACATCGGCCCGCCCGGCCTTATTCATGCGCTCGACGGCCCGGCAGATCTGGCCCGGCGCTTCCGTGCCCTGCACCGTCACGGGCGCGAGCAGAATGCGCGCGAGCGGCCAGCGGCGTTTGAGGATGCGCAGGATATCCTGGAGCGCCGCGCCGGTGGGCGAAGTCACGACGCCCACGCATTCCGGAAACGGCGGGAGATGTCGTTTGCGGCTCTCGTCGAAAAGGCCCTCTTTCCGCAGTTTTTCCTTGAGCTGTTCAAACGCGACATGCAGAGCGCCCACGCCGTCCGGCTGCATATCGTCGATATAGAACTGATAATCCCCGCCGCGCTCATAGAGCGAGACGCGGCCGGAAACGATGACTTTCATCCCGTCCTGCGGCAGAAAGCGGAGCCGTCTCGCGTTCCCGCGGAACATCACGGCGCGCACGGCGGCGCTCTCATCTTTCAGCGTGAGATAATAATGCCCGGAACGGATGTTGTTTTTGAAATTGGAGATCTCCCCGCGCAGAAAAACGGCGTTCAGCTTCGCGTCGGATTCGAGCAGACTGCGCACGTAATAATTGAGCTGGGAGACCGTCAGGATCGTAAAGCCGCTTTTCACGCCGTTTCCCCCTTCCGCATGGCCAGCACCGCGATGCCCGCCGCATTATCCGACGAAAAGCCCGGCGCGGCGAAAACGGCGCCGTATTTTTCGGTGAAATACGCGCGGATATCGCTGTTGGACATCACGCCGCCCGCGTAAAGAAGCGGCAGGCTCGGAAAGCGGCGGCGCAAAGCGGCCGTCATGCCCTCGAGAGCCGCCCGGATCGATAAAATGCAGTACCGCGCGATGTCGGCGTCCGGCTCGCCGCGGGCGCGCATGGCCGCGCATTGATTTTCGATGCCGGACAGACTGCAGTCGCATCCTTTTAGGCTGGGACGGATGGAAAAGGCCCGGCCGCTCTGATGCGAAAGCGCTTCAAGCGCCGGCCCGGCGGGAAACGGAAGCCCCAGCATCAGGCCCACGCGGTCCACCGCCTGCCCGGCCTTGAGATCGAGCGAACCGGCCACGCGCTCGATCCGCGGCGCGGCGCCGCCCGGCCGGCAGAGCACGGCCTCGGTGGTGCCGCCCGAAAGATGGAACGCCAGAAAAGGACGTCCCAGCCAGTCGAGCTTTCCGGCCGACCACAGCGCGGCGGCGATATGCCCCGCCTGATGGGAAAACGGATAGACCGGCACACGCAGGGCCGCGCCGACAGCGCGGGCCGAAGCATGGCCGGCTTCAAAACAGGGCATATACGAGCCCTCGAGATCCCGCGGGCGCACGGAAACGCCCACGGCGCGCGCGCGTCCTTCCGTCCCGGCAAAAAGGGCTTCCAGCAGAGCCGGAAGCTGTTTGAGATGCAGGTAGACGGCATCGCTCTGGCGCAGACCCTTTTCTCCCTTTTTTACCGGGAGCAGGCGCTTCTGCTGGACGACCGTATCCGCTCCGCTGTCGAAAAGCGCGGTAGAAGTCGTATAATTACTGGTGTCGATGCCCAGGAAAAAACTCATTTCACGTCGGCCTTCTCGGCGCGCATATACGCGCCCAGCACCCCGTTCACATAGGCGCCGTCGCCTTTATCGCCGAATTTTTTGGCGAGCTCCACCGCCTCGTTGATGGCCACGCTCTCGGGCGTCTCCCTGGAAAACAGCAGCTCGTAGAACGCGATGCGCAGCACGGTGAGCGCGACGCGCGAGAGGCGGTCTTTCGACCAGCCTTTCGCATATTGTTCGATTTTTTGGTCGATGGCTTCCTCGTGGTCGAACACGCCCCCGGCCAGCCGCTCGGCAAAAGGAGACGGGTGAAAATCCTCCCTCGCCTCCGCCGCCGAGATCAGCATCTCCGGGAGCGTTTCCTGCTGAAAAGCATGTTCAAAAACAAGGCAAAGCGCTTGTTCGCGCGCTTCACGTCTGGTCATTTTCTCCTCCGGTCGCCCATTTGAGCGCTTTGGCTCAAAAAAAATACAGCAAGATCCGGGCTTTCGCTCAAAACGAAAGCCCGGCCCCCGCTCAGTCTGCCGACGGCTCTTCGCTCACCAAGACCACGCCGGCCACATGGATATGCACTTTAGAGACCACCAGGCCCGTCATCGTCTGCACGGCGTCTTTGACACGGGCCTGAAGTTCGGCGGCCACATCCGGGATGCGCGCGCCGAGATAAAGGTTGACCGAGAGATGCAGGACGGCTTCGCCCTCGCGCGTCTCCATATGAACGGCCCGGCGGCTCTCCTTGCGGTGCAGAAACCCTTCGGCTTCCGGCATCGGGCGCAGGGAAAGCCCCGCTACGCCTTTGACGTCTTTGGCGGCGGTGGCCGCGATGGCCGCGATCACATCTTCCGATATTTTTAAACTGCCTTTTTCGGCATAGGCGCCTGAACCCATGATATGCCCTCCCGTTGCCCCGCGCGGCGGCGCGTGCTTTCTTTTCCGATTCAAAGAGGCGGAAAGTCCCGCTCTTTGCCTATTATACCATAATCACGCCGCCAGACAACTATTTTGCCTGGATAATATGGAGATTGTCCGCGGAAACTTTGGTCTGCTGTTCGACGATATCGGCGATCTGCGCACTGTCGCTGGCGGAAAGCGTGGAACCGCTCTTCGGTTCCACGACGACATCCACCGTGCCGTCGTTGATGAGGCACACGCAGTCTTTGAAGCCTTTGGCCACGATGAGACTCTCCACATAGCCCTCCGTGGTGATGTTGTTCGCGATGCTGGTGATCTGGGTCTGAGCCGCCTGTTTGGCCGCCGTGGTGGCGCTCGTGCTGTTGAGCGTGATCTGCAGGGCCTGCTCCGCCTGCGCGCGCGTGGTGGTGCGTTTAAGGCGCTCCTGGG
>CAUULH010000105.1:0-5003 GCA_963545875.1 uncultured Ethanoligenens sp. | reverse complement strand
TCGCCCCGATGGCATCGTTCTCATCGGAAGCGGCGAGATCCGATTGGATCTGGGTGCTGATGCCGGAAAGCTCATCCGATACGGATTCGGCGTAGACCGTCTGCGCGCTGGCGGCAGGCAGACCGTTTTTTACCGCTTCGGTCACGGTCTCCTGGACGGCGTTCAAGTTCTGAGCGGCCATGGCGTACAGAACGCCGTCTGCCAGCGTGCCGTAATCCGATGCGCCGGAAGACAGCGATTGCGCGCCGCTGTTGAGCTGATCCAGACTGCTGTAAATTTCGCCGCCTGAAGACAAACTGGTGGTCAGATCGTTCACGCCGGAATCCACGGTTTTGGTTCCCTCATAAAGCGAAGCGATCTGCGAAGCAAGCGTGGGAAGCTGGCTGTTTAAGCTGTTCAGCCCGCTTGAAAGCTGGCCGGCTCCGCTGTTTGCGCTTTGGATACCGCTGATCAGCGCGGGCAGGCCGCTCGTAGTGCTGCTGGCAGAACTGTTCAGCGTATCGGCGCCGTCCACGATCTCATCGAAAGAGGAACCCGCCGTGCTGACGCCTTCAAAAAGCTGTTCGACGCCGCTTGCGAACGCCTGCTCCCCCGAGTTCAGCGTCCCGGTGGCGGTCTTGAGCTCAAGGCCCGCACTCACGAGCTGGTTCAGCTTATCGGCCAAATCGCTCAGATCACTCGTATCCTTGATCTTATCGAGATCGGGAACCGGCGTGGCGGCCATCATGATCGGGCCGAGCGTGAAATCTTTGACATCCGCTGTCACGTCCAGCTCTTCCGGCAGGTCGAGCGAGCTGAGGTCCAGCATGCTGAAGCTCTCTTTGACACCCGGAAAGCCGATGAAGCTCACCGCCTGGTTGGTGCCGTCGCTGGTGACGGTGCCGAAATTCGTCGTGACGTTGGTGAAGTATTTGAGCGGCAGGTTCAGCGCGGCCACGCAGGCGAAAGGCGTGTAGACGGTCTGTGTCTTGCCGGCAGCGTTTATCGTGTGGCCGTCGCGGTTCTGAAAAGAGATCTTGAGCTCGAATTTGCCCGATTTGCCCGCCAGTTTGGACGGTGAGATCGCCTGCCCGTCAAGATAATAGCTCAATGTCATGGAAACCGGGACCTGCTTGCTCGTTTCGCCCTGATAATACAGGTCGTTGCCGCTCAGATCCCACACGACCGTGTTGCCGGAGATCTTCGGTTTCTCTTTTCCGGTCACGTTCGTGATGTTCGAAAGACTGGATTCATCGACCACCACGGCGCCTTTTGTCGTATCGTGGAGCCAGTCGCTCACCGTTTCCTGCTTGACGTTTCCGTTTGAATCCACATTGACATAGACCGATTCGCTCTTGGTCGCCGTGCCTTCCGTCGAGGCGGCAGAAACGACGCTTCCGCTCATCGTGAAAATGGAAACCGCCAGTGCCGCCGCGGTGGCCGCGCTGATCGTTTTCAAAGCCTTATGCTGTTTATACGGGGTATTTTCCCGAAGATGTGCTTTCATGTAAAAAAATCCTCCTTCTCTGCTCAATCGATTTCCTCGGCGTTTTCGTGTGTGGCACCGCTCCCGCGCTTATGCTTCCAGAACAGGCTCGTATGTTCGAGCACCGGCTCAAAAAGAAGGAGCAGACCGGGAACGATGAAGATGATCACGACGGTGCTGATGAGCGCGCCGCGGGCGATGAGGAGCGTCAGACTCTTGATGAGGTCGATGGTCGAGATCGCATAGACACCGAACGTGGCGCCGAAGAAGGTCAGCGCACTCGTAAGGATGGATTTTGTGGAATGGCGCACAGCGATACGCATCGCGTCCTTTTTATCCTCACCGTTCCGGATATGTTCTCGGTACGAGCTGGAAAGCAGGATGGCGTAATCCACCGTTGCCGCCAGCTGGATGCACCCGATGACGATAGAGGCGATGAACGGGATGACACTCCCGGTGTAATACGGGATGCCCATATTGATGAAGATGGCCAGTTCGATAGCGCACACCAGCACGAGCGGCAGAGAGATTGACGTGAACATCACGAGGATGACCGCCAGAACGACGAGAATGGAAACGATACTGACATTATCGAAATCGGTCTTGCAGATCTGGATGAGGTCGTTGTTCAACGCGCCTTCGCCGGTGATCATGCCTTTTGCGTCGTATTTTTTGATGATGGCGTTCATTTTAGAAAGCTGAGTCGCCATCTGGTCACTGGCGGCCTGATAGCTGGAATCGACAAGCACCAGCTTGTATTGGCCCTTCTCCACCATGCTGACGAGGTCTTTCGGCAGTATAGAAGCTGGAATGCCCGCGCCGACGATATTGTCTACCCCGATCACTTTATTGATGCCGGGCACATCCTCAAGCTCGTTTTCCATCTCACCGAGCTGATAGGCCGGAACGGATTTATGGACCACGATCATATGCGTCGTCGCCATATCGAAATCCTTTTTCAGCACGTTGAGCGAAACGATGGATTTCATCGTGGAAGGCAGCGACTGCTCCAGATTGTAATACACTTTCGTATTGGCCTGCCCGAAGAAAGCCGGAACCAGCACGATGAGGCCGACCACCAGCAGGATTTTTCGTTTGTCTACGACGAAATGCGCCAGTTTGTGGAACGTAGGCAGGATGGTCGGATGCTGGTAGCGGTGGATCGGTTTGTTGAAGAGGAGCAGAAGAGACGGCAGAACGGTGAACGTGGAGATCACACTGAGGATAACGCCTTTCGCCATCACGAAGCCGATATCGCGCCCGATGCCGAGCCGCATGATGCCGAGCGAGAGAAAGCCGCAGGTGGTGGCGAGCCCGGAACCGAACACCGGCGTAAAGGAGTTTGCGATCGCCCGTGCCATGGCGGTCTCTTTATCCGGTTCTTTGGTGAGTTCCCGCTCGTATCGGTTGTAGAGGAAAATGGCGAAGTCCATCGTCACGCCGAGCTGAAGGACGGCCGCGAGAGCTTTGGTGATGTAAGAGATCTCGCCGAAGATGATGTTCGTACCGAAATTGTAGAGGATGGCCATGCCGATAGAGCACAGGAACAACGGCGGCACGACCCACGAACTGATGGTGAGGGACATCACGCACAGCGCGATGATGACCGCCAGGATCACATAGCGCGGCGTTTCCGCGTTTGCCAAGTCCACCGTGTCTTTCACGATGGCCGACATCCCGCTCAAGAAGCACTGATTGTTCATCAGGCTGCGGATGGAAGCGACCGCCCGCTGGGTTTTGACAGAAGACGCGCCGTTGCTGAATTGGATCAGCATGAGTGTGGAATTTCCCTTTTGGAAAGAACTTTTGATGCTTTCCGGCAGGATGGAATCCGGGATCGCAAGACCGGTCAGGTCGCCTTTCCAGATCACGTTCTCCACGCCGGATACATTGGCGATGCGGGCTTTGAGCTTAGCCGCGTCCTGGGCCGACATGCCCCGGACGACCAGCATGCCCGTCGCCGCGTCGGAAAAGTCCTTATCCAGGATCTGTTCCCCTTCTACGGAAGCGATTCCGTTCGGAAGATAGGAAAGCAGGTCATAATTGACCTGCGTTTTGGCAAAGCCGACCATAGATGGGAACAGGAGCAAGACCGCTATGATAAAAATCACGATGCGGTGCTTGGCAATAAACAAACCGAACTTCTGCATTAGGCACCTTCTTCTTTCTCTATTGCAGGATCTTCCGGATCGTCTTGAGAAGGATCGGCTTCATCTCGTCGATCGGCGCAGGCTCGCGATAGATGATCGAGCTGTAACAGACCGAACCGGTCATCTCCAACAGGATGAACAACAGATGAGGGGATTCTTCCCGTCCGTAACCGCTGCAGTCGACATTGTGAGTGAACTCGTTGAGGAGATTCCGCCATTCCGTGCCGTTCAGCGGGTCATTGAGCACTTTTTTATACAAGCTGAACGACAGATTCTTATGGATGAGCCTCGTCAGCAGCCGGTCTTTGGACAGATAAGTGATGAGATAATCAGCAAAGCAGATAACCGCGTCGATCCGGTCCGAGAACTGATGAGAACGGGCTTCCATGATGGCGTCCCGCAAAAGGGCCGACGTCTTGCGGACGATGATCATATCCCGGATGTCGTATTTATCCCGGAAATACAAGTAAAACGTCCCTTTGGCCACGCCCGCGTGCTGCACGATCTTATCGATCGTCGTATTATCGACACCCAGCTTGGTAAAAAGATCAAAAGCGGCATCCAGCAGGGCATTCTCCTTGAGAAGCTTTTTTTTCTCCCGTTTGGCTGTCAATGTTATCTCCTCTTTCCCCGCCTCAGCGGCGAAGCCCCAAAACATCGAGATTAAAACGGCCTCAAAAATAATGACTATCAGTCGGTTTCTTTTAGTATAGTCAAAAGATGACCGACAGTCAATTATTATAATCTACAAAAATTGAAGAAACGCGAAGACCGATTTTTAACAGATTCACAATCGCTTCGATGGTCATGCTTCCTATAAAACGCCCTTTTATGGCTAAAAACGCATGAATATCCGTGATTCATCTTTTTTGCACGCCCTCTCTGGCTACAAAAGAAATTTTCTCCTCTTTTTATTTCATGCGCTTGACTTTTATTTTTCAGTATGCTATACTAAACAGGCGTTTTTCAAACGCTTGTACTTCTCAGGAATTGCGCCAGTAGCTCAGTTGGATAGAGTGTTTGACTACGAATCAAAAGGTCGTGGGTTCGAATCCCTCCTGGCGCACCAAATCAAATCGTTCACAGATGGCTTATCAAGGCCAAATGTGAGCGATTTTTCTTATGCTTCAGCGTTGCTTAAATTGAGCAAATATATACTGAAATATACGTGTTTATTGGTACGTTACTACGTCGTTACTACGTATTTTGACCTCTAAAAAAGCTGAATTATGATGTTTTGACAAGGCTATTAATTGAAATTGCATTTCACAAAAAACATTTTACCAAGCTGTTTTTCACGCACATCTCCCAGTCGAGCATCCTTTTCCCCTGAGGAAACTCTGCCGTTACCGTAATGGTCGCCGGTGTACCCTGCACCGCCACCACAA